>JASLEW010000355.1 GCA_030150965.1 Thermoanaerobaculia bacterium
TGCTACGGCCTCGCCGAGGCGACCCTCTTCGTCGCCGGACCGCCCCGCGATGCGACGGCGCCGCCGCTCGCGAGCGTCGCGGCGGCGGCCCTGGAGCAGGTGCGCGCCGCCTCGCCGGCCGCGGCCGGCACGGCGCGCCCCTGCTCCAGGGCCGCCGCCGCGACGCTCGCGAGCGGCGGCGCCGTCGCATCGCGGGGCGGTCCGGCGACGAAGAGGGTCGCCTCGGCGAGGCCGTAGCAGGGGTACCAGGCGCCGGCGCGGAAGCCCGCCGGGCCGAAGCGCCGGGCGAAGCGCTCGAGGGTCTCGGCGCGCACCGGCTCGGCGCCGTTGAAGGCCACCTCCCAGCTCGCGAGGTCGAGCCGCGAGCGCTCCTCGTCGTCGATGCGGGAGGCGCAGAGCTCGTAGGCGAAGTTCGGGCCGCCCGAGGTCGTCGCCCGGTAGCGGCTGATCGCCTGCAGCCAGCGCGCCGGCCGCTGCAGGAAGGCGACGGGCGACATCAGCACCGCCCGCGCCCCCAGGTAGAGGGGCTGCAGGACGCAGCCGATGAGGCCCATGTCGTGGTGGAGCGGCAGCCAGCCGACGACCACCGAGCGCGCCGACTGGCCGAAGGCGCGGCGGATCATCTCCTCGTTGTGGAGGAGGTTGCGGTGGCTCACCATGACGCCCCTGGGCGCCGCGGTCGAGCCGGAGGTGTACTGCAGGAAGGCGAGGCTCTCGGCGGTGACCGCCGGCTGGCGCCAGGCGTCGACCGCCGCCGGATCGAGGACGTCCGTCGCCACCAGGGTCAGGGCGCCCCCGGCCGCCGCGCCCGGCCCCATCGCCCGCAGCTGGGGGAGGAGCGTGGACTCGGTGAGAGCGAAGCGCGGCCGGGCGTCGGCGGCGACGGCGAGGAGGCGCGGCAGGGTGCGGGCGGAGCGCGGCGGGTGGGCGGGCACGGCGATGACGCCGGCATGGAGGCAGCCCAGGAAGGCGGCGACGAACTCGAGGCCGGGGAGATAGAGGAGAAGGGCGCGCTCGCCGGCGGCGCCCCGCGCCTGGAGGTGGGCGGCGATCGTCCGCGCCCGGCGCTCGAGGTCGGCGAAGGTGAGCGTCGCCGCCTCCTCGCCCGCCGCGTCGAGGAAGGTGTAGGCCCTCGCCTCCGGGCTCTCCGCGGCGCGGGCGCGGAGCACCTCGACGAAGGTGGGAAGTGCCATTTGAGAGCTTGAGGAGCGACTTGTTCAGCCGCGGCCCGAAGGCCTGTAAGTATCGAGAAATGTTCTGTTTAATTGAGAGAAGGACGACTCTCGCCCCGCTGAGAGAACAGTGTCCAAAAGAGGTCAAACGTGACAGGAGCGGGCGTCGCCGGGGCGCCATCGCCGCCCCTCCGCATGGGTCTGGCGGTCTCCCGAACGCCTGCCGAGCACCCGATCGAGCCCTCCCCACCGCGCCGCCCTCGGCCCTGACGATCGGCGTCCTGTAATGACGACCGTTCCCAGCCGCAGGCGCTGGGCGATTTCCAGATCATCGCGCAGGTCGTCGTGCTGGCTTGCGGCGCGGTGGCCAACGCCCGTCAGCTGCTGCTGTCGGGCGTCGGCAACAGATCCGGTCTCGTCGGCCGTTATCTCGCGGCCCATCCCATCGCCAACGGCGCGAATGCGGTCCGGGTGAACCCGAATTCCTACCTGACTCCCTCGGAGCAGCAGCTGCTGTCCTATCAGGACCCGGGCCCTAAGTACGACCCCATGAGGTTCCTGGCCGGCCTGTTCACCCCGAGCGGAGAAGCCTTACAGACCACCCAGGCCGGGAGCTGCTGGTTTGGACCGGGCGGGACCGACAATTTCTACCACGAGCTGATCCCCGAATATGAAAGCCGGATCCTGCTGTCCGACACCAAGGACATCTTTGGCCAGCCGCAAACCAGGGCTGACTGGGTGCTCAACGTGGGGGAACCCGAAAACTTCACGAAGCTGGCGGACCTCTTCAGCCAAGGGGTGACCGCCAAGGGGGGCGGCCCGGTGCAGATCGGCAGCTGGGCTGCCATTCAGAGCCGGATGGTCTACAACGGCCACCATCTTGGCACGACACGGATGGCGGCCAGCGAGCAGGAGGGCGTCGTCGACCGAAACCTCAAGGTGTTTGGGCTCGACAACCTTTACGTCGCGGGCTCGTCGGTCTGGGCGTCACCCGGGATCGAGAATCCGACGTTCTCGATCGTTGCCTTCTCGATCCGTCTGGCCGAGCACTTGACCCAGCGGCTGACAGGCGGCTGAGCCGCCCCCCACTTCGAGCAGTCGTTCTCGGTCGATGGCGGCGCCACCTGGGAGGTGAACTGGATCACCGACCAGACGCGGCTGCCGGGCTGAGCGGCGTCGGCGGCAGGGATCCCGCTTCGGCGGGTCAGCAGCACAGATGAGGTGGGGCTGCTGCATCCTCAATCCTCGGGTGCAGCTCCTTCGGCCGGCGGATCCTCGAGCTCGACGGCGAGTACGCCCGGGCCTGGCGAAACATTCTGACGAAAGGAGCTCCCCGATGCTGCTGAGCGACGAACAGGTCAAGGCCTACCACGACGACGGCTGCCTGCTGCTGCCCTGCCTGTTCTCGCCGCCCGAGCTCGACGTCCTCAAGGCGGCGGCGGCAGAGGAGATGCGGCTGGACTCCGAGCGCCGGGTGCTCGAGAAGGCGGGCAACGTGGTGCGCTCGGTGTACGGGTGCCATGCCGTCCACGACGTCTTCCGGCGCCTCGCCTGCCATCCGCGCATCGTCGAGCCGGCGATGCAGCTGCTCGGCGGCGAGATCTACGTGCATCAATTCAAGCTGAATGCGAAGGCGGCCTTCGGCGGCGACGTCTGGCAGTGGCACCAGGACTTCATCTTCTGGCTGCACGAGGACGGCGTCCCGGCGCCCGCGCTGGTCAACTCGGTCGTCTTCTTCGACGAGGTCACCGAGTTCAACGGCCCGCTCTTCCTGATCGCGGGCTCGCACCAGGAGGGAGTCCTGGGGCCGCGCGCCCTGGAGGGGCAGCCCGAGGGCTACCAGGATGCTCCAGCCTGGATCTCGAACCTCACCGCCGATCTCAAGTACACGGTCCCCAGGGAGGTCGTCGCCGCGATGGTCCGCAAGCACCGCCTGCTCTCGGCCAAGGGCGGCGGCGGCTCGCTGCTCTTCTTCCATCCCAACCTGCTGCACGGCTCGACGCCGAACATCTCGCCCTTCGACCGCAGCCTGGCGATCATCACCTACAACCGCGTCGACAATCCGCCACCGCCGCGGGAGGACCGCCGGCCGTGGTTCCTCTCTGCCCGCGATACGGCGGCGATCGCGCCGGTCGCCGACGGCGCGCTGCTGCCCTGAGCCGGGTGCAGTGCGCCGCAGGTCCGGCGCACTGGGCGCCAGACCTCTGGCGCATCACCCCAGGTGATCCGCGGAGGCCAGGTGGGAGGCCGCCGGGGTCTTCAGCTCGTCGCCGCCCTCACTGCAGGCAGGCGCAATCGGCGTTGTTCGGGCAGCAGAAGCTGTACGTCGGACAGCAGAACCGGTGCGAGTTCGGCGGACAGCTGCCCGAGCACGTGAGGGTGGCCGCCGGGACGCTGCGGCTGGCCGCCGCCGCGAGCGCCAACGCGAAGATCAGAAGAGCGAGCTTCTTGCGCATGGTCGAAGCCTCCTTGTCGAGATGAGATCTCTCACCGAAGCGAGGGGTGGCGCTCGCTGGCTTTGTCGCGAGCTCAGGCCCCCTCTCTTCTAGCTTGGTGCAACCCTGGCGACCGACCGAGACAGGCCGGTTCGCCATCGACGCCCAGGAGCGGACGCACCGCTTCCACAGGCGCGGACCCGGCATGCCGGCGACAGAAACGGCCCCGGTGAACCGGGGCCGGGCGCGTGCGTTGCCGGATCTCTGTCCTGGCGGTCGTCACTGGTGGCAGGGGGCGGCGGGAGTCCGGAACGTCCCGCCCGAGGAGTACCAGCCGTCGAAGCCGAGCGACGGAATCTGACCGAAGAACCAGGAGAAAAAGGCGGTCTCCTGCATGCGGTAGGCGTAGCCGTTGGGCATCTGGACCGCCGGGAGGAAGGTGCCGGTCAGCGGGTCGCCCACCTCGAGGTTGTTCTGGCAGACCCCGATGTCCTGGCCGACGTTGCCCCAGAGCGGCGTCGGGTTGACGCCGTAAGGGTCGTCGGCCCACTCGGCGACCTCGTGCGAGATGGCGCCGATGCTGACCACCTTGTTCCGCTGCACGGGGCCGAGCTGCGCCGCCGCGTAGGTGACCAGGGATCCCTGGCTGGCCAGCGCCCCATGGTAGGCGACGGCAATGGCGGTCCCCTGGTTGGTGAAGTTGATGTTGCCGACCAGGAAGATGACGAAGGTGTTGGCGCTGATGCCCAGCTTCGGGAACATCGGCGCCACCTGGTTCTGCAGGTACCTGAACCAATTGGTGATGTCCACGAAGCCGAAGCGCTGGGCCCCGAAGTCGGTGACGCAGGCGGCCAGGTCGGTGTAGTCGGTGGGCGGCAGGGTGATGGTGACCGTGGGCAGGACGGAAGGCGACAGGCGGAGGCTGTAGCCGGGGTTGAGCTGGCCTGGCCCGGTGTAGTGCCAGAACTCCAGGCGCCGGATCTGCTCGAGGAACTGGCGCGGCCCCTCGCCGTAGTCGAAGTTCATGAAGAGCGGCGACTGAAGGATGAAGTCCAGCTCTCTCTGGCCGCCCAGGCAGGGGTTCGGAGCGCTGGGGTCGAGCACGGTGCCGTCGGCGAACACCATCCGCACCGGGATGATGGCGGTGGGCACGACGACGTTCTTGGCGTTGCGCAGCTCGGGGTTGGTGCCGACCATGGTGTAGGGGTACTGCTGGCCGGCGACGGTGATGGCGCTGGTGAACGCGGACAGGGCCGGCGGCGGCGGTGGCGGGCGCCTCCCCCGCTTCTCGCCGTCCGGCGCGCCGTCGGCGGATGCCCCGGCATCGCCGCCAAACGCCCGCCGCCAGAGCTCCGGCGTGGCGACGGGATCGAGGCCCCGCGGCGCGTCCATCGCGGCGGCGGGTGCGGCGAGGGCCGCCGGCGGCGGCGCCAGGTCCTGGCCCGGTGCGGGTGCGGAGGCGAGCGGTGCCAGCAGGGCGGCGGCCAAAAGGCCGGTACGGACAGCTTGGTTCATGGTGCTCCTCCTCTTCCTCAGTCTGAAGCGGTGATGGCAGCCCTCACCGGCTGCCGAGCAAGCCCGCCCGCCGCGTTTCGCCCCGCGGGTTGCCGCCGCGCGGGTCGCCGGCGGCGTTGCCCCTGCCCGACAACGCCTCCGGCATCGCCCGTGTCGCGGCGGCTGGCTACCAGCCCGCGGTGCTCATGCCCGGTGCGCGGGCTTGCTGAACTGTCGATTATGATACAGCAAACAGCATCATGTTTGTCAATATCTAGATATCAGGCGCAAAAATAGCGCCTACACTTGCCGATTACTAGACGATCAGCGGACAGGCGGCATACCTCAGGCCGGGTTCGCGGATCTCGTGCGGCCCCCGCCGCGGCAAGGCGCGGACGGGGGGGAAAAGCAGGCTTCGAGGCTGGGAGAGGATGCCCGCCGGTCACCGCGCGGGCGCGGCCGTGGCGTCGAGCGCTGCGATGCGGCAGGTGGCCCGGCGCCGGCGCGGCCCGCCGGGCCCGTGGCGGGTCAGGCCGCGACCGGAGGGCGGCCGGCCGCGGGCGCCTGGTGTCACGCCAGCTGGGCCCCCTGGAGGGGGGCGGAGAGCGGGATGCCCAGCTGCCCGCAAACCGCCGGCAGCAGCTCCTCCGCGGCCGCGCGGAGCACGGTCACCCCGGCCGGCAGGTGGGTGGGCCGGGGATCGATCGACAGCGCCGGCAGGCGCCAGCCCAGGGCCTCCCGCAGCACCAGCTCGGTCACGCCCACCGAAAAGGAGGTGCCGGCGAAGAGGGCCATCGCCATCGCGCCCGCGGCGCGCCGCACCTCGGCGTAGCCGTAGTCCTGGTGCTCGTCGTAGTACTCGTCGAACAGCAGGGCGTGGGCGCGGAGCAGGGCGCCGCAGGCGGCGCAGCGCGGCAGGGTCGCGTGACGCGGATCGGCGGCGAAGGGGGCGAGGAGGGCGGCGCTGCCGGGCAGCCAGCCGGCCGGCGCGCCGTGCACGCAGCCGTGGCGGGAGCAGCGCAGGCGGTCGGCGCGCCCGTGCACCTGGATCAGGCGCCGCGAGCCCGCCTGCTCGTGCAGGGTGTCGATGTTCTGGGTCACCAGCAGGAGGTCGCCGCCGCGCGCCAGCTGCCAGCGTTCGAGAGCCGCGAGCGCGTGGTGAGCGGCATTCGGGCGGGCCTCCGCGAGGCCGCCGAAGTTGCCGAGGAACCACTGCCACCACGCGACCGGCGAGCGCTCGAAGTAGGCGCGCGTGCCGATCTCGGTGACGTCGCGGCGCCAGATCGCGCCGGGGTCGTCGCCCCGGAAGGTCGCGAGCCCCGAGGGCGCGCTCACCCCGGCCCCGGTCACCACCAGGATCAGGCCGCGCCCCGCCCCCCGCAGCACCTCGGCCAGCACCTCCGCGTCCCGCATCGGCTCCAGGTTAACCGATCAGGGGCGGCTCTCCTCGCCCCGCTCCCGCGCTGGCGGGTGCGCAACTGCAACTTCGCTATGCGAGACCGTTTGCCGCGGGATAGCACAAGCGCAAGTGACACGGCAACGATCGCAAGAGCCGTTTTCGTACCAGGGGTCCGGGGCCACTGATCACATTTGATGGGGGACGCCCGCCGGCCGCGGCGCTCGGCCGGCGGGCCGAGAGCCGGCGCGGCGACAGCGTGCGATCGGCCGCGGGCTTGCTCAGCCCCGCTCGTCGTGGGCCAGGAGGTGCCCCAGCTTCAGGCGCTTGGTGCGCAGGTAGCCGGCGCTCTCCGCGGTCGGCGGCACCACCAGCGGCAGGCGCTCGACCACCCGCAGGCCGCAGGTGCGCAGCGCCTCGACCTTGCGCGGGTTGTTGGTCAGCAGGCGGAGGTCCTGCACTCCGAGGTCGGAGAGGATGCGGGCGGCGATGCGGTAGTCGCGCAGGTCGGCGGGGAAACCCAGGTGCTCGTTGGCCTCGACCGTGTCGAGCCCCTGGTCCTGGAGGCCGTAGGCCGCCACCTTGTTGAGCAGGCCGATCCCCCGCCCCTCCTGGCGCAGGTAGAGCAGGACGCCGCGCTCCTCCTCGGCGATGCGGGCGAGCGCCTGCTGGAGCTGGGCGCCGCAGTCGCAGCGCAGCGAGCCGAGGACGTCGCCGGTCAGGCACTCGGAATGGATGCGGACCAGCACCGGACGGCCGTCGGCGACCGCGCCCATGGTCAGCGCGAGGTGCTCGCAGCCGGTCTCCTGGTGCTCGTAGACCCAGGCGGTGAACTCGCCGTGCCGGGTGGGCAGCCGGGCGCGTGCGACCAAGGGTTCACTCTCTAGCGGCAGCCGATGCAAACGGTTCCCCCTTCTCGGTTGCGGACAGGCCGTGAGTATATATCGATTGACTCGACAGAGGCATCGATTTCTGGAAGACTGGGCGCACCGTGAGCCGCGATTCCGGACGAATCTCCTCGCCTCCCGGTGCTCCGCCGGGTGTGCCTCCCGGTGCGCCCACCGAGGCGGGGAACGCCGGCGAAGCCGGCGCCGATCCGCTGCTCGCCGGCTGCTGGGACGCGCTGCTGCGGCTGCGCTCCCGGTTGCGGCTGCACGCGGGCCCCTGCCGCTGGTGCGTGCTGCAGGTGGCCCCGGCTGCGGCGGTGGCGGTGAACCGCACTCCGGAGGCGGTGGCCAACGCGCTGCGGGTGGTGGTCCTGCCGGCCGCGCCGGACGCGCCGGGCGGCCCGGCGTCGGCGGCCGAGCGGCCGCCGCACGAGGACGGCGACACGGTGCTGGCGCTCGCCGGGCCGGCCGAGACCGCGGTGCTGGAGCCCGGGCGGCTGCCGGCGCGGGCGCTGGCCATGCTCCGCCTCTACCTGCCCTACAGCCTGGCGGCGCTGACCGCGCGGCGGCGCGGCCGCGCCTTCGCCGTGTCGCACTTCGCGCAGACCCTCGACGGGCGCATCGCCACCGCCAGCGGCCACTCGCAGTGGATCGGCTGCCCGGAGAACCTGGTGCACGCCCACCGCATGCGCGCGCTCTGCGACGCGGTGCTGGTGGGCGCCGCGACGCTGCGCCGCGACCGGCCGCGGCTGACCGTGCGCCACGTCCCGGGAGCCGATCCGGTGCGGGTGGTGGTGGGCACGCCGCCGCTCGACCTCGCCTGCCTGCGCGCCACCGGCGACGCGCCGCTGCTGCGCATCGTGCCGGCGCGGCGGGAGGCGGACCGAGCCGGAGGCGGTGGAGGCGAAGGCGACGGCGGCCTCGCGGGCGCCGGTGCCGAGGCCGGCGGCGGCGAGGCGCCGGTCATCGCCCTGGAGGCGCCCGGCGGCCGCATCCCGGGACGGGCGATCCTCGAAGCCCTCTATGCCCGCGGCATCCTGTCGGTGCTGGCGGAAGGCGGGGCCGCCACCACCTCCGCGCTGCTCACCGACGGGGCGCTCGACGTGGTGCAGCTCCATATCTCGCCGATGATCCTCGGCCCCGGCCTGAGCTCGTTCGCGCGCCCCCAGGCGGCGCTGGTGACCGAGGCCCTGGCCTTCTCCAGCCATTGCTACGTGCCGGTCGGCGACGGCATGATGTTCGTCGGCAGCCCGCGTGGAGAGCGCCGGGACGGGGACGCCGGGCCGGCATGAGCCCGGCCCATGCCCTGTGGCATGAGGCCCCGGGGCGGGCCTGCCTGCGCGCCGAGGAGGTGCCGGCGCCGCCGCGCGGCTGGTGCCAGGTGGCGGCGCTCTGTTCGGCGGTGAGCCCGGGGACCGAGCGGCTGGTCGCGGCCGGCCGCGTGCCGGCCGCGGCGGCGGAGGCGATGCGCTGCCCCTACATGGAGGGGGCGTTTCCGTTTCCGGTCAAGTACGGCTACTCGTTGGTCGGCTGGGTGGTGCGCGGCCCGGCGGCGCTGCGCGGCCGCCTGGTGCACGTGCTCCATCCCCACCAGGAGCGCTGCAACGTGCGGCTCGCCGACGTGCGGCCGGTGCCCGACGGGGTGCCGGCCGAGCGGGCGACGCTGGCCGCCAACCTGGAGACGGCGGTGACGGCGCTGTGGGACGCGCGCGTCGCGGTGGGCGAGCGGGCCCTGGTCGTGGGCTTCGGCATCGTCGGCTCGCTGATCGCCCGGCTGCTCGCCGCCGTCCCCGGCGTCGAGGTCGAGGTGGTGGACCGCGACGCCGGCAAGCGCGCCCTGGCCGGGAGGATGGGGTTCACGGCGCGCGCGCGGCCCGGCGCGGGGTACGACCTGGCGTTCGGCGCCAGCGGCTCGCCGGCGGAGGTGCAGCCGGCGCTCGACGCCCTGGGGGACGAGGGGCGGCTGATCGAGGTGAGCTGGCTGGGCAGCGCCGCGGCGCGGCTCGCGCTCGGCGGCAGCTTCCACCACGGCCGCAAGCGGATCGTCGCCTCGCAGGTGGCGAGCCTGCCCCCCTTCCTGCGCGGGCGCTGGGACCGGGCGCGGCGGACGGCGCTGGTGTTCGCGCTGCTGCGCGAGGCGGTGTGGGACGCCCACGTCACCCGGCGGGTCGCGCTCGGCGAGCTGCCGCGGCTCTTCGCCGAGCCGGCGGGGACCGGCGGGAGCCTGTCGGTGACGGTCGAGTATCCTCCCGCCTGAGGTCCCCGCCTGATCTCGGAGGGCGGAGGGGGCGGCGGGTCCGCCGCGGGCGGCGAGAACGGTGCGAACGAGAGGAGACGGAGGGTCCGCGTGTACAGCGTCAGCGTCCGCAGCCACGTGATGATCGCCCATTCGCTGCCGGACGGGTTCTTCGGTCCGGCCGCCCGCCTGCACGGCGCGACGTATGTGATCGACGCCGAGTTCCGCCGCGCGCGGCTCGACGCCCACAACGTGGTGATCGACATCGGCCTGGCCGGCCGCATCCTGGAGGAGGTGACGGCGGCGCTCTCCTACCGCAACCTGGACGAGGATCCGCGGTTCGCCGGCGCGCTCACCACCACCGAGCACCTAGCCCGGTTCGTCCACGGCGAGATCGCCCGCCGGGTGGCGGCGGCGGCGGACTTCCGCGGCGCCCTCAAGGTGACGCTGCACGAGTCGCACGTCGCCTGGGCCGCCTTCGAGGGGCCGGTGGGGCCGGCGGCGGAGGGAGGCCCAGGGGAGGGATGAGCAGCGGGCGCGGGAGCGCGGGCGTCGGCGTCCTGCTGCCGGCCATCCACGCCCGGCCCACCGGCGGCAACGTCTTCAACCGCCGCGCCCTGGCGGCGCTGGCGGGGTGCGGGACCGCGGTGCGGCGCCGCGTGGTGCCCGCGGGCACCGCCGTGCCGCGGCTTGCTCCCGGCGTGTGGCTGGTGGACAGCCTGCTGCTCGATGCCGTGGCCGGCTGCCTGGCGCACGCGCCGCCGGGGGTCGCCGCGGTCCTCCTGGCGCACCACCTGCAGCTGCTCGACCCGGAGCGGCGCGGCGCGGCGCGGGCGGCGGCGGAGCGCCGGCTGCTCCCGCGCTTCGCCGGCGCCGTGACCACCAGCCGCTACAGCCGCGGCGTGCTGCTCGCCGAGGGGTTTCCGGCGGCGCGGGTGGCGGTGGTGGCGCCCGGCCTCGATGCCCGCTACCGGGCGGCGGCGCCGGATCGGCCGGCGGCGGCGGCGTATGGGAAGCCGGGGACGCCGCGGGCCCCGAAAGCGCCGCGGGTGCTGACGGTGGCGAGCCTGCTGCCGGGCAAGGGCCTGATGGAGCTGCTGTCGGTGCTCGAGGAGTGCGCCGATCTGCCGTGGCGCTGGGAGGTGGCGGGCGATCCGGGGCTCGACCCGGCGTACGCCGCGAGCCTCGCCGAGCGGCTCGCGCGCTCGCCGGTGGGCGGCCGGGTGCGGCTGCACGGCGCGCTCCCGCCGGCCCGCCTGGCGGCGCTCTACGACCGGTGCCACCTCTTCGCGCTGGCCTCGCGCTTCGAGTCGTGCGGCATGGCGGTGCGCGAGGCGATGGCGCGGGCGCTGCCGGTCGCGGCCTACGCGGTGGGCGGGATCCCCGAGTCGGTGCCGCGGGAGACGGCGCATCTGCTGGCGCCGCCCGGCGACCGCGCGCGGCTGAGGGAGGCGGTGCGCCGGCTGCTCGGCGACGCCGCGGAAAGGGAGGAGGCCGGCCGGGCGAACCGCCGCGCCGCCGCGGCCTTTCCCGGGTGGGAGGAGGCCGGCGCCGCGTTGGACCGGTTCGTGCGGCGGCTCGCGCCTCCGGCGCCTCCAACACCGCCAACGCCGCCAACCCCTCCGACACTGCCGGCGCGGTCGAGACGACCGGCGCGATCAGGCCGGCCAGGGTCATGAGCGGCATGGAGCAGCAGACGGTCCGCCGCTGGTTCGACGAGGTGTACGCGACGCGCGGGCTGACCTACCTGCGGCCGCCCGAGGCCTACCCGATCTTCGTCCACCTGGTGGGCGCCCGGCCGGGCGAGGCGCTGCTCGACGTGGCCTGCGGACCGGGGCTGCTGCTCCGCGCCGCCGCCGCGCGCGGGGTGCGCGGGTTCGGGGTGGACCTCTCGCGGGTGGCCGCCGCGATGGTGCCGGCCACCGCCGCGCCCGCCCATGCCGCGGTGGGCAACGCCCAGGCGCTGCCGTTCCGCGACGCCGCCTTCGACCGCGTGACCTGCATCGGCTCGCTGGAGCGGGTGCTGGACCGCGAGGCGGCGCTGCGCGAGATGCGGCGGGTGGCGCGGCCGGGGGCCCGCCTCTGCCTCATGGTGCGCAACTCGCGGACGCCGCGCTGGTGGTTGCATGCCGAGCTGCTGGGACGGCGCAACGTGGCCGGGCACCAGGACGCCGCCGGCCTGGAGCACTGGACCGCGCTGTTCGAGCGGCTGGGCTTCGCGGTGGACGACGTGCTGCCGGACCAGTGGCTGCGCCAGCGCCTGCGGCGGCGGCTGGGCGTCTCCTGGGAGGCGCAGGAGGGCCGGGTGGCGCGGCCCATCCTGCCGCTGCGCTTCGCCAACGAGTTCATCTTCCTGCTGCGCGCGGCGGGCGCCGGCGCCGCGCCGCCGGCAGGACCGGCATCGCCGGTGCCGCAGGCGACGCCTGGCGTCGGCGCCAGAGGTTGACGGCGGTGAGCGGCGGGAGCGGCGGCGGCAGTGGCGGGTGCTCCGAGGGCAGCGCCGGGTGCGGCGGGAGCGCCGGCGGCAGCGGCGAGAGCGCGAGCGGCGGCGGGGCGGCCGGCGGCGCCGCGGTGGCCGAGCTCTACGACTGGTTGTCGCGCTACGTGCAGCTCGCCAACCGCCTGGCCTACGGCGACCGGTTCGCCGGGTTCACCATGCACAAGGCGCTGGCCGGGCCGCCTGCCGCGCCGCTCGCGGACGTTGCCGGCGCGGCCGGGGCTGCCGGCGCTCCGGCCGCCAACTCGGAGCCTGCGAGCGCTTCCTGTGCCGCCGGCGCCCCCGGTGTTGCGGGCGCTCCCTGGGCTGCCGGCGGCGTGCATACGGTAAATGACCGGCTGCTGGCGGCGGCGGACCTGCCGCCGCGGCCGCGGGTGCTCGATGCTGGCTGCGGCTTCGGCGGCACGGTGTTCCGCTGGCACGAGCGGCTCGGCGGCGAGTACGACGGCCTGACGGTGAGCCGCGTGCAGCTGCGGGTCGCGCGGCGGGAGGCGCGGCGCCGCGGCTGGGGCGCGAGCTGCCGTTTCCACCTGCAGAGCTTCGACCAACCCCTGCCCGGGGAGTTCGACGGCATCGTGGCGATCGAGACCCTGGTGCACGCGCCGGACCCGGCGGCGACGGTCGCCCACCTCGCCGCCGCGCTGCGCCCCGGCGGGCGGCTGCTGCTGGTGGAGGACGTGCCTCTCGCCGCGCTCGGCGCGGAGGCGGCGCCCGACCTCGCGCTGCTGCGCGAGCATTGGGGCTGCCCGCGGCTGCCGGCGCTCGACGAGTACCGGCGGAGCTTCGCCGCGGCCGGCCTCGCGCTGCTGCACGAGGAGGACCTGACCGCGGGCGTGCGGACCCGCCCGCCCGCCGAGCTGGACCGCCTGGAGCGCCGCTACCTCAGGCTGCGCCGCGCCCTGCCCTGGGGTCCGGCGCGCGCGGTGCTGGCGGCCTACCTCGGCGGCATCGCCATCGAGCGCCTCTACGCCACCGGCCGCCTCGCCTACCGGCTGATGGTGGCCGGCCGGAGCCGCGCCGCACCGCCGGCCGGTTCGGTGCATCGCCGGTAGCCGTCGCTCCAGCTCCACCAGGCGATGGAGATCTCAACTCCAGCCGTGGATTCGGCGCCAGAGGCGGACGGCCGGGGCAGGCAGCTCGCCCAAGTGCGGCTCGATCTCCGCGGAGAGGCGCTGCCCGTCGCTTGCCGCGAGGAGCTGGACGATGTCCCAGGCGTCCTGGGGGCCGCCGGCGTAGAGCTTGAGCAGGATGAGATCGGCGGCGCGGAGCACCGGCAGCTCGACGTCGGCGAAGGATCTATTCTCCGCTCGCGTCAGGGCCGCCGCCTGCCAGCGCGCCTTGCCCACCACGAGGTCGACCGGGCTGTCGCCGGGCGCGGTGCAGCGGACCACGCCTGCCAGCGGATCGTCGTGACCCCCCTTCCTGATCTCGACCTCGACCTCTGCGGACTCGAGAGACGCCCAGAGGTCCGGCGTCAGGCAGGAGGGATCGGTGGCGAGGAGGTCGATGTCATGGGTGGAGCGGCTGACCCCGTGGAGCGCCAAGGCCGCCGCTCCGATCAGGGCGTGGGGGACTCCTGCCCGGGCCAGCAGCGAGTGAACGCGCCCGAGAAGGTTCAGCCGATGATCTCCATCATGCACCGCGACGCGGTCCGGCCGGCCTGCCGCCGGCGCTCGAAGATGCGGATCGCGGTGCGTGGATCGACCCCGTGGCTGCGGCTGTAGGCTTCCACGTCCCGGCGGCCGAGCGCGAGGGCCAGCTCCAGCCGCTCCGTGGGCGACATGCGCGCCGCGGACTCGACGGCCTCGCGCCGCAGTGCATCGGCCACGGATCTCATCCGACAAGTATAGCCAGCCCGGCAGCGGGGTCGGCCCCCTGTCGTGACCGAGATCTCGCAGGCCGGGGAATTCCCCTCTCGGCGCAGGGCCACGTCCACCCGGCCGCCGGAGGGCAAGGGCTCCTCCACGGCGGCCTGGCAGCCCTCAGCCTCCGCCCAGCGCTTACTCCTCATGGCGTAGCCTGGCACCGAAGGGATGGGTGCGCAGGCAGCCACAACGCCGCCGAGAGGGTGCCGGCAGCGCCGAGCCCGGCGGCAACCAAAGCTGAGGCTCGGCCGGACTGTCCACAAGGCGCCGCCGAATGCGGCAGCTCCCGCCCCTCTCGACCCGGCCTGTCTTGGCTTCAATGCAGGCACTGCCACAGCGCCCGGACGGGGGTAGCGCCTGCCGAGTGCCCCCGGCAAGACCGGTGTCTCGGGGTAGCCGGGACGGGGAATCCGTCCTCGCAGGGTGACATGACAAATGATGCACCCAAGGGTGGGGATGTGTGGATGTCTCACTGACCCTCCGGGGCCGGATTCCCCGCCCCGGCTACCCCGAGACGCCTCGCACGGCGGGCGAGCACTTGAAGAAGGCCCGGCTCGACCGGGGCATCCGGCAGAAGGAGGCGGCAGAGAGCTTGGGCTGCCGCGCCGCCACCCTCGGCAGCTGGGAGAAAGGCCGTGTGGCGCCCGACGTTCGCTTCTGGCCGAAGATCCTGCGATACCTCGGCTACGACCCCCGGCCGGAGCCCGCGGCCTTCGGTGGGCAGATCAGGGCCGCACGTGAAGCCGCAGGGCTCTCCCATCGGGAGCTTGCCCGACGGCTCAATCTCGACCCCGGCACGATAGCCGCCTGGGAGCGTAGCGAGATGGGCCGCGCATACTCGCGGACCTGGTGGGTCTTCGAGCGCTGGCTCGCCTCCCGGGAGCGCTGAAGCGGGCGGGTCAAGAAAAAAGGCGGGACGGTGGCGTGGCAGCGAGCCCACCGTCCCGCATGAAAGATCGCCGCCTCCCTCCCCGGCGCGGCGCCTCTACCGGAGCGTGAACTCCGCGCCGGGGACAAGCCAGTACCGGCGAAAATACAGGCGTACGTTGTCAAAGAGCGGGGCGAGCGCCGCACTACCGCGGTCGCGGCGCCCGTCGAGCGTCTTCTGAAAGAGGAGCCAGGCGGAAAGCCCGTTCTGGTGGAGGTTCCAGCTCGCCAGGGTGGGCGTGGCCTCCGCGAGGAGGCGGAGCGCGGTCGCCGTCTCGCCCTGGCCCACATGGGCCTCGGCCAGATCGATGGTGGCGAGGAGAAGCTCGCGCCGGAGGTCTCGCGCCCGGCACTCCTCCCGCACGAGGCGCAGGATCTCGACCGCCTCGCTCGACCTCCCGAGGCCATGCGCGATACGGCCCTGGAGCCGGTGGAACTGGAGCTGCACTTCCTCATCGAACCGCCGGTAGAGGGGCCGGGCGCGGTCCATGATCGCAAGGGCTTCCTCGGGCCGGCCGGCGGCAGCGAGGAACTCCGCGAGTGCGTGCTGTGCCCGCAGTTCCATCCGCGGCTCGCGCACCGGATTCAAAAGCTGCAAGCCATACTCGATGTGGGCGAGCCCCCGATCCGGGTTCACGGTGCCCACGGTCTCGCCCATGAAGATCAAGGTCCGGCCCTGGAGGTGCGTTTGGCCCGATGCGAGGTAGAGGGAGAGCGCCTTTTCGAGGATGATCTCCGCGGTCTCGAACTCGCCCACGGCTGTCGCATAGGCGGCGTCGCAGCTCCAGAGCTCCGCTTGGTCCAAGGGATCGCTCGTGCCCTCCTCGTTCCACTTCCACGCCTCGGCGATGGCCCGCCGCGCCCCGTCGAGGTCGGCGGCGAGCAGCCGGCACTCCGCAAGCGTGGCCCATGCCTTGGCGCGCATGTCGCTCGCCGCCGCCCGGCCGCCCACCGCCGAGGGATCGAGGAGGTCTGCGATAGCGAGCGCGAGTCGAGCAATATCCGCGGCCTCCTGCGGATCGCGGCCTCGGTACCAGGCGGCCGCATCGAGGAGCGCTCGGAAGAGCCCCCAATGGTGCCAGTCCTTGCGCTCGATCACGGCTGCCAGCCGCTCCTGCGGCAAGAGCGGATCGAGCGCGGACCAGTGCCCCCAGCCTCGCAGGTGATCGAGGGCGATTCTCCCGCTCCAGGGTGGTTGCGAACTTGAAGGCGGCTTGAAAGGCTGCCGCGTAGTCGCGCTCTTCAAATGCCTCGGCGCCGCGCTTGCCGAACCAGTAGCCCGTCTCGCTCGTGATGCGACCCACGAGCGCGAGGCAGTCTTCGCATTGGCCGACGAGGTGGCGCACGAAGGCGCGCTTCTCCGCGACGGAGACCCGCCCTTCGAGGAAGCGTCGGCAGAGATCCGCCGAGATGTGCCAGGTCTCCGCCATGTCGGGTCTGGTGGCGGAGAGCGCCACGGTCATCCGGCCCGCCGCGCCAAGGCTGCCTCCGGCGCGATCTCCCGGAGGTACCTGGCGCGGTCGAGGCCGTAGAGGAGGAACTGCCGGCCGAGAAAGTCGATGCGGCCTTCGAGCTTCTCGCCGATCCGCTCCGCGACCCGGATGGAGGCGTGATTGACCGGGTTCACAAGGCTCATCACATGCCGCCGCCGCCAGACGGAGAAGGCATGGGCCAGGGCCGCCCGCGCGCCCTCGGTTGCGAGTCCTTGGCCCCAATACCGCCGTGCGAGGTGCCAGGCGAGCTCGAAGCCCGGCCAGGTCTCAGGCTCCCAAAAGCCGATCACCCCGACGAAGGCCGCGCTGGCGCGCTCCTCGACCACCCATACACCCACGCCTTCAAGGTGCCAGTGCCCGACCGCCATCGCCATGTGGCGCCACGACCGGGCGCGGTCCCAGGTCTGCCCGTCGCCGATGAGACGCACCACCTCGGGGTCGGCATAGAGGGCGGCGTAGTCCTCGAAGTCGCCGCCGCGGATGCCCCGCAGGCGCAGGCGCGCGGTCTCCAAAGTCGGGATCTCGGGGGTCTCCATCCGCTCCACCTTCTCCCTCAGCAGTCGCTCAAGCAAAGCAGTAGCTTGTCCTCCAACCCCGAGAGGCGGAGACTCCAGTTTTCGGGACACCACGACCGGCAGCAACGGCGCGTGCGCGGTCACCTGTCCCCGAAAGGAGAGCTATGCTGCGAGTGCTTCTGCTCCTTCTGTCCTTCCTCGGCCAGTCCTCCTCCGGTCCCACCCCCGACGCGGGGTCGGGCTACGACCCGGACGGCTAACGTCCGTAGTCACAGTAGGTAGGACCGCTTCCCGGATGGGGAGGTCTCCTTTGGGGGGATCTCCCCATCACTTCGGCAATGTACAGAGAGTCGCATTTGGAGGTAGTCTAAAGCGTCGTGACGGGCATTCGCATTTAAGAGCGGGCGAGAATGACGGCGCATCTCTCCGAGACGGAACTCCTGCGCGCAGTCGGGGCGGGAGCCGCTGAGGTGGAACGGGTAGCGCACCACCTCGGCCTCTGCCCCGGCTGCCGAGCGCTTGCCGCCCGCTGTCTCGAAGAGCGGGCGCTGCCCGCGAAGCGCGAGACGCCACTCAAGATGCTCCTCGACCTGGCCGCCTTCGAGCGCCGGGCCGCCGTTGCGCGCCTTCTTGCCAGGGCGGAGTTCGTGGACCTGCGCCGGCAAAAGCGGGTGGTCCAAAAAGACCGGGTGATCCGCTCCCGCGCCTGCCACACGCCGGAGTTCGTCGGACTCCTCGTTGCCGCGGTGCGCGTGCCGCGTCCGAAGGACGAGGCGGAGTTCCTCTCGAGCCTCGCCGTGCTCGCCGTGGGGAGCATGGACGAGAAGCGGCACCCGCCCGCCTCGAAGAACGATCTCCTGGGCACGATCTGGACGGAGACCGGCAATGCCCGCCGGATACACGGCGAGTGGCCGCACGCGAAGACCGCGCTCGAACGCGCCGAGCATTACTTGGACCTCGGCACCGGGAACCCCGCGCTTCGCGCCCGGTGGCTCTCGATCACCGCCTCCCTCCAAAACGACCAGGGCCGGCGCGAGGGCGCTATGGCCTCGCTCGAAGAGTGCCGCCTGATCTATGAGGCGCTCGGCGAGTGGTCGCTCCTCGCCCATACCCTTGTCAAGATGGCGCACTGCATCTTGGATCATGACCCGGCGGAGGGGCTTGCGCTCCTCGACCTGGCCGGCATCTGCATTCCAGAAGACGAGCCGACGCTTCGCTGGCTCGCGGAGAGCAACCGCGCCGAGTGTCTCATCAACCTGGGCCAGGCGACGGAGGCGCTCGCGGCCTTCGGCGAGGCGGAGCGCCTGCGGCCCTTGCAGCAACGGCCGGATGGCGGCGTGCGCGCCGTCTTCACCGCTGCCCGCCTGCTTGAGGCGCTCGGTCGGAGGAGCGAGGCGGAGATCCTTTTCGGCGAGGCGCTCGCGGGCGACCTGGAGCAGGGCTTTGACAAGCACATCCTGCTCGACCTCCTCTATATATTCGCCTTCCACGTGCGCTCCGGCCGGCCGGAGCGGGCCGCAGAACTCTGCCTGGAGACCCTCGCCGAGATCGAGCGGCAAGATACGGTCCTCCACGAGCAACTGCGCGCCGTCTTTCTGCGGCTTATCGAGGTAGCGCGAGGAGACGGATTGAGCGAGCAGATGATCGAGGAGGTAACCGAGTATCTTCGGGCGCATTGGAGGTATCCCGCCCCGGCCGCGCCGGACTTCACCTCCGGGAGCGCGATGCCTGGGCCTCGCGGTGGCGCTCAGGTCACCGGTGATGACGCCTTCGTGGCAGCCCTTCGCGCCCGCGCGCTTTGGTCCCGCATCCGGCGAAGCGCAAGAGCGGACCAACAGGCGATGGTGGCAAAGCTTGCCGACTGCCACACGCACGCCTTTGCGGATGTCCTGCTTGCGGAATTGCGGGCCGCTCCTTCGCGCGACGAAGCGGAGTTCATCGCGAGCCTCTCGCTCCGGGCCGCCGCGGGCCTGGCCGACCCGGCCGCAGAGGATTTCCGCGCTGAGGTCTGGACGGAAGTTGCAAACGTCCGTCGCCTCGCTGCCGAATGGAAGCTGGCGCGGGCGGCGCTGAGGAAGGCCGAAGAGCACCTGGCCCGTGGTGCGGGCGCTCCGCTCATCAGGGGTCGCAGGCTCTCGGTGGAGGCGTCCCTCTTTGCCGATCAAGGCCAGATCGCCGAGGCGCTTGCCATCCTCGCTCCGTGCCGGGCGCTCTACGAAAAAGAAAGGGCATGGCCTCTCGTCGCCCGCACCCTAATTAAGACGGCGCATCTCCACGTCGACCATGATCCCGCGCACGCCGTCTCCCTCGTGAAGAAGGCCCTGCCCATGATTCCCGCGAGTGATCCCGAGCTCCGCTGGCTTGCCGAGAGCATCCGCACCGAGAGCCTGATCGAACTCGGCGAGACGAGCCAGGCGCTTCAGGCATTCCAGGTCGTGGAGGCGCTCCGCGTCCATCACGCGCGAGGAGATGCGGGCCGCCGGAGCAACTTCACCGCCGCCCGGCTCCTCGAAGCCCTCGGCCATCTCCGGGAGGCGGAGCAGCTCTTCGAGGCCGCCATCGCCGAGGCGTTCGAGCGCGAGGTCTACCGGGAAGCCTTCCTCGACATCCTTTACCTCTTCGGGCTGCACATCCGTCACGGCGCGACGGAGAAGGCGGTCGCGCTCTGCCGCATGGCGATCGAGCGGCTGGATCTCTTCGGCGTGGGCCACGAGCAGCTGCGCGCCGTCTGGACAGAACTCCTGGACGCGGCCACCAGGCAGGCGATCCCCGTCGAAGCCTTGGCCGAAGTGCGGCAGTTCCTCGCCGTCCATTGGAAGGCGCCGGCTGCGAAGGCGCCGCCCGTGAGCGTGCCGTAACACTCGCCTTTCTATGAAAAAGCCCCAAGCGCCTGGCTTGGGGGTTAGGACATTGATCGACGGAATCGGGGTGCGGCGGCTACGCGGCCTTCAGGAGCCGCGAGACGCGCCGCTCCAAGGTGACCCGCTCGTCGGCGTGGAGGATGGCGCGGGCCAAGGCGGTGCCGCCCTGGACGAGCTGCGAGAGGGTGCGGGCGCCGCCCTCCTCGCTCTTCGCGAGCTCGATGACCCGCTCGCCCTCGCGCTTCGTGAAGTCATGGGAGCGCAGGAAGTCGAGGACGGCCTCGTCGGAGCCCGCGACCAACTTCCTCGCCGCCCGTTCGAGTGTCGGGATACCTGCGGGAGGCGGAAGAGCCCGGCTCCTGCGCCGCCGAAGATCACCGACTAGCGCGCCATGCACCTCCTCGGCTGAATCGAGCGCAGCAAGGATTGCGGAGCGGCAAGGAGGCGCCGGTCGACGCGGATACGCGCCGCCGCTTGCGAGCGCTCGGCTACGTCAATTTGCGTGGGTTCTCTGAAGCAGATTCCCGGTCGCGCTGAACCGACTGCTTCCGGGAAGGCCGTCCGCTACAAATGCCCGGCGGCCTCACGTCCCTCGCCCTGAGTAGCGAGGCCGCCGCGCGGTTTCGGTGACCGCGCCGGTAGTATGCTGCGCCGAAGATGCGAGAGGCATTGAAAGACACCACCTCTTTGGTTCGGCGAAGGAAGCTGGTCGCGCTCCTCGGGTTTTTGGTTCTCGCGACTTACCCTGCCCTCATGCTCTCCCGAAGTCCCTGCGTAGGGGTCGCAGACAACGGAGACTTCTTTCGCGTCACGGAGCCCGCCGGAATTCAACCCGTCGACCCACCCCGAAGCCGCGGGTGGTATGTCGAGTGCGAGTATCGCGTGGGCGCGGCGGACTTCACCCATTTCTTTTCGAGCGCCGTGCTCGCCGCGTGGGCGGCGACGCACCTTTCATGGGATACGCCTCACCGGATGGACTTGCGGCAGATGGGCTACACCTGGTTTTCGCTTCTCCTCGTTGTCCTGGCCGTGTTTGTGGCCAGCGACCTCTCGGCACTCTTCACCCTTGCAGTCGTCGTGGTGCTTCTTGATCCGGGCTATTTCCTTTTTTTCAACAGCTTCTACGCCGATCCGGCATGCCTCATTCCGCTCGCCGGATGCGCCCTCTGGCTTCGCCGCTCCGGGCCGCGCCGCCGCGAGTTCTCGGAGACACCGCTCGCGAGCGCCGCGCCCTGGCTCTGCTTCCTTGCGGCCCTGGCACTTTGCGCAGGCTTTAGCAAGATGCAGTACGCCCTCTTCCCGGGCGTCCTTCTCGCCAGCATGCTTCCGCTACTTGCTCGCCGCGGGCCGGGCGGGGTGCGCCGCCTCGCGGTCGGGACGGCGCTTGCCACCTTCGCCGTGGCAGGCGTCTGGCACTTCTCGATCGGTAGCGGTGCACGCTTTCTGGAGGTGAACAACTACCATGCGGTCTTCGCGGGCATCGCCCTCGTGAGCTCGGAACCGGATCGCGCGCTCGGCGATCTGGGGATTCCGGCGGACCTTCGGAATCTGCCACGACGCGATGTGTGGTCTGCCCATCTTGCACCGGACCACCCTGTCCATCCGTATCTGCAACACCTCTCGCGCATGCGGCTCGCGCTCCTTTACCTCCGCGACCCCCGCGCCGTGGTCCGGACGCTCGCGCGCATTCAAGACGAAATCGCCCTACCCAGGATGCACACGCGCGGGAACTTCCCTTACGACGCCGAACATCCGCGCAAGGAGGTCTTTGACCCCTTCTGGCGATTCGGCCGGGTACGGAGCGTCCTTTGGGGCCGCTGGTCCTGGATGCTCTGGCTTTTCCTGACTGCCGTTGCGATTTCCTTGGGCGTCATAGCCAAGACACGGCACATGTCAGGCTCGGTCGTGCCCTACGTCTTCCTCCTCGCCTGGTTCGCGACGCAGCTCGTGATTGTGGTCCTCGGCGACGGGTTCGTCGCATTGGAGCAGCACCTTCTCGCGGCGCGCTTCGCGCTCGATCTTCTCCTTGCCATGATCGGGGTCGAGCTCGGCATGGGACTCTGGCGATGCGTGAGGGATTCAGCTCCCGAGAAAGATGGTGATGAGCTGACCGTAGAAGCTGTCGCGTCCGGGAGTGCCGGAGAACCCGGCATGCCCCCTCTGGTGTCACGGTAACCTTTGTTCTCGGTCACGCCTGCGGGCTGGCCGACCCACTCTGAGCACCACGACCCCGACCCAGTCGCCGGAAGTGCAGAAGGCCGAACGAGGCGAGCGGCGGGTGCGCCCGCAGCACGAGATCCTCCGAGACCGCCGCGCCCACCCGCTTCTCGCCGCCCAACCACCGCTCCACGGAGTCGGCTTCCTGCGCCGCGTAGGGGAGCGGGGCGTCCAGGGGCGCGGCGGCCTCGCCCAGGCTCTTCCTCGCCGTGCCGTCGGGCGCCGGCGGACCGGCCAGGGTCAGAGCGGGGCGAGGGGCGGGAGCGGGACGCTGGAGGCCCCAGCGGCGCCACAGGGTGGCGGAGGGAGCCTCGCTGAAGCGATAGCGCAAGGCGAGCGGCGGCTCGCCGGCCGACCGGCGGAGCGCCGCGAACGGAACGCGGTGCAACTCGTCGTCGGGTATCACGATCAGGTGCGGCGGCGGCCTCCGCCGCCTGGCGGTCCGTCGCGGCGGCTGCGGCGGCGCCCTGGCCGTCCTCCCGCCCGCGGTTCGTCGCGGCCGTCCCCTCGGCGCCGGCAGCACGAGGAACCGACGCACCGCCTGCCGCAGCTCACCGCGGCCCGCATCCTTCAGGGCGTAGACAGCGGGCGGCGCGTCGCGGGTCGCGACCAGCAGCCAGGGCCACGCCGATCCGCAGGTTCTCGGGGTCCAAAGGCGCCCGCGGAGCCGGTCCGGGCATGTCGGCGATCTAATCGTAGCTGAAAGCCTTGCCGAGCCGGGCGAGAATGTCGAGCGAGCAGGTACCGTGAGGTACATACTCGATCGCCGGATAGTCGCCTGCCAGGTCATCGGCGGTGATCTGATCGAGGTTCGGGTCGCCGTCGAAGACGCTGCCGAGCGCCCGGCGGAGGCGCTCCACGTCCTGCTGATCCGGCGCTACGAACACTTGCGCCCCCAATCGGTTTAACTTGAGTGACGTTTGGCCCTCCCGCTCAGCGCCGGGCGCTGAAGCGCAGGCCGCCGCGCAGGGCGCTCCAGCGGGTGAGGCGGCCGGCGGCGTCGAGCAGGGTGAGGAGGCGGGCGAGGGCGGGGGGCAGGTCGCCGCGCGGCACGAAGGTCCAGGGCGCGATCGAGATCCGGGAAAAGCCCGCGGCGGTGAGGAGGGCGCGCAGCTCCGCGCGGCGCAGGAAGTGATCGGTCGCGAGGTGCCGCACGTCGTGGCCCAGGCGGGGCGCGAGCCACCGGTACCAGGCGTAGCCGCCGTTGAGCGTCAGGCCGGCGAAGCGGCCGCCCGGCCGCAGGACGCGCGCGGCGGCGCGGGCCACCGCCGCCTGGTCCAGCATGTGCTCCAGGGCGCCCACGCAGAGGACCACGTCCATGGCGGCGTCGGGCACGGTGCCCAGGCGCTCCGCCAGGTCCACGGCGAAGCGGAGGCGCCGCTCCAGGCCGAGCGCGGCGGCGGCGGCGGCGGCGCGCGCGACCATCGAGGGCGAGAGGTCGATCCCCACGCCCTGCCCCACCTCGCCGGCCAAGGCCAGGAGATGGGCGCCGTCGCCGCAGCCGATCTCCAGCACCGCGTCGCCGGGGCGCAAGCGGGCGGCCCGGCGCAGCAGGGACAGGCGGTAGCGCAGCAGGCGCGCGGGGTTGCCGTGCTGCTCGGCATAGGCGGCGGCCGCGCGGTCGAAGAAGGCGCGCACGTCCGTGTGGTCGCGCGCCGCCGTGGTGGCGAGGCGCCGCTCCACCGCCCTCATCCGCCCGCCCCGCCGTCGCCGCCCTCGCCGCCTCGCCAATGCCGCTCGGCGCTCGCCACCAGCTCGTCGAGCCGGGCCCGCACCTGCTCGCCGCTCAGGGCGCCGGCGCGGAAGGCGTGGGCGAGCTCGAAGCCGAGGACGAAGGGACGGGGCCAGATCAGCTCGGCGTGGCCGGGCACCGACTGCTGCTCGGCCGGCTCGCGCGGCGTGCCCCAGTCCGCGACCGCGAGGCGGAGGCGGGGGTTGGGCTGGACGTAGGCGGGATCGCCGGGACGCAGCGCGCCGCCCCAGCGCAGCAGGCGGTTGCGCACCAGGCTCAGGACCGGTTCGGTGAAGCGCTCGTGCACCGCGTAGTGGCCGAAGTCGACCACCCGCGCCCGCGACGGGGCGAGCGTCACCTCGCGCGCCAGCTGCACGTTCACCCCCTCGAAGCAGAGCCGGCCGCCGGCGTAGCGGGTGAGGCGCCGGATCTCGGCGATCTGCTCGGGGGTGTGCGGCGGCGCCGGCTTGCCGGCGTAGGTGATGGCGAGCATCCCGCCGGCGTGCTCCTCCAGCACGAAACCGGTGGCGGCGCCGGCGGAGGTGAGGCCGTAGTGACGCAGCAGGAGCTCGATCTCCAGCTTGACCCGCTGCTCGGGCGACCTGGCCAGCGGCAGCTCGCCGCCGCCGGGCGGGCGGCGGTGCGCCTGGCGCACCTGGATGCCGGCCGGGGTCAGCGGACCGTAGAGGTCGCGCACGTCGAAGCCGAGGTCGAGCACGGCGTAGTCGGGGATGGTCGCGAAGCCGGTGCCGGCGCGGCGGAAGATGAGCTCGATCACCTCGCGGAAGGCGACGTTGGCCAGCGCCTCGCCCAGCGCCAGCAGGCCGTTGGCGTGGGCCAGCGGCGCCGGCGCCAGCCCCGGAGCCACCCCGGTGCCCTTGACGTCCAGCAGGCCGTCCGGCTCGTCCGCCCAGAGCGCGGCCGCGGCCGGCGGCAGGCCCCGGCGCCCCTCGGCGAGCGAGGTCACCAGCGCCCGGCCATAGAGCGGAGGACGGAAGGCGGTGAGCTCGCCGCCCGCGGTGGCGATGGGCGTGTTGACCGCCGCCTGCGCCGCCTGGGCGGTGGACATCACGGCGGCGTTGCGCAGCAGCCAGGCGTCGATCAGGGCGTGGATGCGCCGCCGCCGCTCCGCCGCCGCCAGGGCGCCCAGCTCGGGCTGGGCGCGCAGCAGCCAGGCATCGCCGAGCCGCGGGAAGTCGCGCTGCAGCCGCGCGTAGTCGGCGAACACCACCCGGGCGTTCGCCAGGCGCAGCACCCGCTCGGCCCGCACGGCGGGCTCGGCCAGCTCGGCGGGTGTGCGAGGTGTCCCGGCGCCCGGGGGGCCCGGCGCAGCGGGAGGGAGGCACGTTGAAGTATTAATGGTTTTAGCTTAGGCTAGGCTCGTTCACATTGGCAAGCGCAACGCACCTCGAGGCCAGCGACGAGCGAGCGCCCGCGGGCATCCGGACCAGGAGGGAAGATCATGGCACAGCACAAGGACAAGGAAGCGTCGGGACCGACCAAGGGCGGCCACCAGGGCGGGGCGCCGCACGCCGAGGCTGCCGAGAGCGCCGGCCAGACCGCGGAAGCGGTGACCGCCGAGGCCGGCGCCCATCCCGAAGCCGCCGAGCACGCCGAAGCCGCGGAGCACGCTGAGGCCGCCGAGCAGGCCGAGGCCGCCGAGCACGCCTACGCCGCCGCCGAGCACGCCTATGCCGCGGAGGCCGCCGAGCATGCCGCGGCCGCCGAGCCCGCATACGTGGCGGACGCGGCCGAGGCCGCGGAAGCCGCCGAGCATCCTTACGCCGCCGAGGCCGCGGAGACCGCCGAGCTCGCCTACGCCGCCGAGCACGCCTATGCCGCGGGGGCCGCCGAGGCGGCCGAGGTTGCCGAATCCGCCGAGCAGCACTACGCCGCCGGGTACGCTCACGGCGCCGAGCAGGCCGAGGCCGCCTACACGGCAGAGGCCGCCGAGACCGCGGAAGCCGCGGAAGCCGCCGAGCAGGCTGAGCCGGCCGAGGAAGGTCAGGCTGGAAACGCCGAGACCGCCGAGACCGCCGGAAAGGCCGGGACCGGAGGCGCCGAGACCGCCGAGACCGCCGAGACCGCCGAGAAGCCCGAGGCCGGGGATACCGGCAAGTAGGCCGGCCGC
>JASLEW010000361.1 GCA_030150965.1 Thermoanaerobaculia bacterium
GCCTCGCCCAGCACCCGCTCCGGCAGGCTCACCCCGAAGCCGCGCTCGATGCGCGCCACGAGCTCGGCCCGGCCCAGGCTGTCGAGGCCCAGGTCGCGCTCCAGGGAGGAGTCCATCTCGACCTGCGCCGCCGCCCCCGCCCGCGCCGGCCGCAGCTCGCGCGCCACCTCGGCGGCGAGGCGCAGCACGGCCGGGGCCGGCGGTTCCTCGGGCTGGAGAGGCTCGGGCCGCGGGCTACCCATGCGGCCCATTGTCGCTCAATCCGCTCATCGGCCGCCGCACCGCCGGCAAGCGGCGCCGCCTGCGGGAGCGCCGGCAGCGGCTACGGCTCCGGCGGGGAGGCGGCAGCCGGAGGATTGGCGGCCTCCGGGTGGGCGTGATGGGCGCGCGGAGCCATCCGCCACTTCGACATCTCCCGCTGCACGAGATCGGTGAGGTTGCACTCGGCGAACAGCGCCCGGTGCCGGTCCACGATCGGCTCGACGTGCGCCCCATGGCGCAGCAGCGCGCCCAGGCCGCGCACCGCATCGGCGATGGCGTCGGTCGAGGCCTGCCTGGAAGCGTGCTGCTTCTGCAGGAAGGCGTCGATCATCTCGGCCAGGGCCTGGTCGTTCATCTGCCGCGGCACGAAGAGGATCCACCGCTGGACGTAGTCGTCGGCGGTGTCCAGCAGCGTCTGGCGGAGGTCGCGGTACATCGGCTCCTCGCAGCGCGAGTAGGCCCAGAGGTAGTTGAGCAGGCAGTCGCCCTCCGGTTGCGACAGCTCGCGCCACTCGTGGCAGGACTGCTCGTACTGGTCGCGCAGGTAGCCGGCGAGCTCGCGCAGCTGGAGCAGGCCGATGAAATCGCTGCCCAGGAAGCGCAGGCCGAGGGGGCTGGTGGGCGCGCACCACTCCTGGAGCGCGTGGATCACCTGCTCGCGGCTGCCGCGCGAGGCGATCAGCTCCTTGAAGAAGGCGGCGTTGGTGGAGAGCACGAACTCTTTCGATTCGTCGCGCGCCGGCCGGTAGAGAGTGGGCATCCCCTTCTGGTGCTCGGCGATGTCGCGCAGCAGGGCGAAGACGCCGCGCGCGTCGGTCGAGCGCACCGAGGCCACCAGGTTCTCGATCTCCCGCGTCTGGCTGCTCAGCCTGTCGGCCAGATCCTGCTTGAGGCGCGCGTGCATGAAGCGCTCGTAGCTGATGCCGATCAGCGCCGCGACGATCACCGCGCTGGCCAGGTGCTCGGCGAGGTGCTCCACCGGCTCCCAGTCCACGAGCTTGTGCAGCCGCAGCTTGTTGATGATCGGCAGGCCGAGCAGCACCAGCCCGAAGAGGAACAGGCCGATGAAAACGGCCATCGGCGGCAGCCGGCTTGGTTCCGCGGGGGCTCCGGCGGGATGGCCGGCGCCGTCGCGCGGGCGAAGCTCCTTCTTGCCGAACATGGAGGCTCTGGCCGGCGGGTCCTGCTACCGCAGGGGATCTGCGTGCACTGGGGAGGGCCGTTCTTTCACCACCCACGAAGGTACAGGTTGGCCCCCTGCCCAGGCAAGCCTATGTACGTTTGACGATCTATACGCGGTCCGAGCGGTTCACCGGACCGCAGGGCTAGGCAGGAGGGGACGGGCCGGCCGGCTGGTTGCCGGAAAAGCGGCCAGCAGGGTGCCGCCAGAGGCGTAGGTTGCCCCACGCGAGCCAGACCATGAAGATCCAGCCGCCGAGGCTTTCCACGGCCTCTTCGGCGGTCCGAGCAGCCTCAGGGCTTGGCGGCGGGCGCTTCGCCGTTGACGGCGGGGGGCTCCTGCTCGAAGTAGCTGTAGAGGAGGGGGAGGATGAAGAGGGTGATGGCGGTGGCGGTGACCAGGCCGCCGACGATCACCGTGGCGAAGGGGCGCGCGGTCTCGGCGCCCACGGCGTGGGAGAGGGCGGCGGGGAGGAGGCCGAGGCTGGCCATCAGGGCGGTCATCAGCACCGGGCGCATGCGGCTCGCCGCGCCCTCGCGGATCGCCCGCGCCTCGGGCTCGCCGCGCTCGCGCAGCTCGCGGATGCGCTCGATCATCAGCACGCCGTTCTGCACCGCGACGCCGAAGAGGGCGATGAAGCCGACCAGCGAGGCGACCGAGAGCGAGAGGCCGGCGAGCCACAGGGCGAGCACGCCGCCCACCGCGGCGAAGGGGATGTTGAGCAGGATGAGCACCGCCATGCGCGCCGAGTTGAAGGCCAGGAAGAGCAGGAAGAAGATGGCGGTCAGGGTGAGCGGCACGATCAGCTCCAGGCGCTTGACCGCGCGCTGCTGGTTCTCGAAGGCGCCGGTCCACTCCAGCCGGTAGCCCGGCGGCAGGTGCAGCGCCGCCGCCACCCGACGCTGCCCCTCCTCGACCAGCGAGCCCAGGTCGCGCCCGGCCACCGACAGCTTGACCGCGATGCGGCGCGCGTTCTCCTCGCGGTAGATGCGGGCGAACCCCGGCGCCACCCCGACGTGGGCGAGCGTGCCGAGGTTGAGCTTCTCGCCGTTCGGCCCGAGGACCGGCAGGGCGCGGATGGCGTCGAGATCGGAGACCGCGAGCGGCGACATCTTGACCACCAGGTCGAAGGTGCGCTCGCCCTCCAGGACGCGGCTGGCGACGCTGCCGCCGAGCGCCGTCTCGATCACCGACTGCACGTCGTCCACCGTCAGGCCGGCGCGCGCGATCGCCTGGCGGTCCACGGCGATCTGCACCTGCGGCTGGCCGAGCAGCTGCTCGGCCGAGACGTCGGCCGCGCCCGGCACCCTGCGCAGCACGTCCACCGCCTGGTCGGCGAGCGCCTGGAGCTTCACCGGGTCGTGGCCGAAGATCTTGACCGACAGCTCCGACTTGACGCCCGAGACCGCCTCGTTGACGTTGTCCTCGATCACCTGCGACACGGTCAGGTCGGTGCCCGGGATGGTCTCCAGCCGGCGGCGGATGGCGTCGGCCAGCGCCTCGCGGTCGTGGGCGGTGGTCCAGCGCTCGCGCGGCAGCAGATCGACGAAGATCTCGACGGTGTCGAAGCCGTTGATGTCGGTGCCGTCGTCCGGCCGCCCGAGCTGGGAGACCACCGTCTTCACCTCCGGGAAGCTGGCCAGGATGCGGCGCGCGCGGGCGGTCACGCGGTCGGCCTCGGTCGGCGAGATCGACCCCGGCATGGTGATGCGCACCCACAGCGCGCCCTCGTCGAGCTTGGGCAGGAACTCCGAGCCCAGCGCCGCGCCCACCAGCCAGGCGACGGCGAGCGAGGCGACCGCCAGCGCCAGGGCCGGCAGGCGCCGGCGCAGCGCCAGGTCGAGCGCCGGGCGGTAGACGCGCTGCAGCGCCTCGACCAGGCGCGACGGCGCGGCGCTCACCTGGCGCTTCAGGTTGACGGCGTAGGAGAGCAGCGTCGGCACCACGAAGAGCGCGAGCAGGGTGCCGGCGACGAGCGCGAAGGTCAGGGTGAGCGCCATCGGCCGGAAGATCTTGCCCTCGACGCGCTGCAGGGTGTAGAGCGGGATGAAGGCGGTGAGCAGGATCGCCTTGGAGAACAGGACCGGCTTGCCCATCTGGGTGACCGACTGCTGGATGGCCTCGCCGATCGAGCGCAGCCTGGCGCCGCGCAGCTCGATGATGCGCAGGAGGTTCTCGGCCACCACCACCGCCGAATCGACGATGATGCCGAAATCGATCGCCCCCATCGAGATCAGGTTGGCGGGGATGCCGGTCAGGTCGAGCAGCAGGAAGGCGCCGAGCAGCGACAGCGGCACGACGGCGGCGACGATCAGCGCCGAGCGCCAGTTGCCGAGCCCGAGGAAGACCACCAGGACGAGGAGCACCAGGCCGATGCCCTCGGCCATGTTCCTGCGCACCGTGGCCAGGGTGCGGTCGATCAGGTCGGTGCGGTCGTAGTGCGGCACCAGGGTGACGCCCGCCGGCAGCTCGCGGTTGATCTCGGCCACCTGGGCGCGCACCCGCTCCAGCACCGCCAGGGCGTTCTCCCCCTTGCGCAGCAGGACGATGCCCTGCACCACGTCGTCCTCGTCCGGCGCGGCGCCGGCGCCGCGCCAGGCGCCGCGGCCGAGGAGCTTGCCGACGCGGCCGAGGCGGATGGCGGCGCCCACCGAGACCCGGCCGACGTCGCGGATCAAGACCGGGGTGCCGCCGCGCGAGGCCACCGCGATGGCGCCGATGTCGTCGAGGCTCTGCACCATGCCGAGGCCGCGCACCACGTAGAGCTCGCTGCCGTGCTCGATGTAGGCGCCGCCGGCGTTGCGGTTGCCGCTCGCGAGCGCGTCGAAGACCGATTTGAGGGTGATGCCGTAGGACTTGAGCTTGAGCGGATCCACCAGCACCTGGTACTGCTTGGTGGGGCCGCCGAAGCCCACCACGTCCACCACCCCGGGCACGGTGCGCAGGCGGCGCTCGACCACCCAGTCCTCCAGGGCCTTGAGCTCCAGCGGCGAGAAGCCGCGCGGCCCGCGCAGGGTGTAGCGGTAGATCTCCCCCACCGGCGTCGAGTCGGGCGACAGCGACGGGTTGGCGCCGGCCGGCAGCGTCACCTCCTGCATGCGCTCGAACGCCTGGCTGCGCACGTAGGCCGGGTCGGCGTCGTCCTCGAACACCAGGGTGACGACCGACAGGCCGAACAGCGAGATCGAGCGCATCGAGGCGCGCTTGGGGATGCCGTTCATCTGGTTCTCGACCGGCACCGTCACCAGCTGCTCGACCTCCTCGGCGGCATGGCCGGGGAAGAGGGTGATGATCTGCACCTGCACGTTGGTGACGTCCGGGTAGGCCTCGACCGGCAGGCGCTCGAAGGCGGCGATGCCGCCGCTCACGAACACCACGAGCAGGGCGAGGATGACGATGCGGCTGCGCAGCGCCTGCACGGTGAAGCGGGCCAGCAGGCCGCGGTGGGCGTGCGGGTGGGCCGGCGGCCTGGGGTCCGGCGGTCCCGGCGGCACGGGCGGTTCCGGAGAGGCGGGGGCGTGCAGAAGCGCGGTTCCTGGAGGCGGGGCCCGGCGGCTAGCCGCCGTTCGGGTTGAGCAGCGATTCGAGCAGCAGGCTGCCCTCGGTCACCACCAACTGGCCGGCGGCGAGGCCGGCCAGGATCTGGGTTCGGCCGCCGCGCTCGGCGCCGGCGGTCACCGGCCGGCGCTCAAAGCGCCCGGGCGCCTGCTCGACGAAGACGTAGCGCTGCGCCCCCTCCGCCACCACGGCGATCGACGGGACCTCCAGGCCGGGGCGACGGGCCGGGTCGGCGAGCTCGACCTCGACGTACATCTCCGCCTTGAGCAGGCGGTCCGGGTTGGCGAGGCTGGCGCGCGCCTTGACGGTGCGCGTCGCCGGGTCGAGGGTGTCGCCCACCACCTCGACGCGGCCCTGGAACGTCCGCTGCGGGTAGGCGTTGCAGCGCAGGACGAGCGGCAGGCCGGGATGCACCTGCGCCAGGTCCTGCTCCACCACGTCGAGGAACACCCACAGGCGGGTGGGATCGGAGATCACGAAGAGCGGCGCCGACGCGTCGGTGCGCACCTCCAGGCCGGGGTTGATGGCCCGGTCCACCACCACGCCGGCGATCGGGCTGCGCAGCACGAACCGCTGATCCACCCTGCCCAGGCCGCCGCCCAGCAGGGCGAGGCGGGAGGTGGCGCGTTCGAGCTCGACGCGCGCGCGGTCGCGGTCGGCCTCGGCCGCTTCCATGTCCTTGCGCGGCGCCGCCGCATGCTCGAAGAGCTCCTTGACGCGCGCCAGGCTCCGGTCGGCGACGTCGAGGTCGGTGCGCGCGCGGTTGGCATCGGCCTGCGCCTGGCCGAAGTCGGGGGATTCGATCGCGGCGAGCGGGGTGCCGCGGGCGACCCTCTGCTCCAGGTCGGCCAGGAGCTGCTTGACCCGGCCGCCGACCGGCGGGAAGACGCGCGCCGTGCGGTCCTCGTCCCAGGCCAGGCGGCCGCTGGTGCGCACGGTGCCGATCTGGGCGGGCGCGACGGCGGCGGTGCCGAGCGACGCCAGCTCCGGCGCGTTGGCGGCATAGACGATAGTGTTGCCGTCGATCCGCGGCCCCGGCGTCTCGGCGGCCGGCGTCCGGTGGCGGCAGGCGGCCACGGCCAGCACGGCGGCGGCGAGCGCCGGCAGGAGGAGCGCGGGCCGGCGGCGGATGGTGGACGGTGTGCTCATCGTCGGGGCCCTGGAACCCGGCAAGGATACCGAGGCAAACGTAAA
>JASLEW010000427.1 GCA_030150965.1 Thermoanaerobaculia bacterium
CGCGGTGAGCGCCTTGAACATGCGCGACGCGGCGCCCGAGGCGGGGACGAGCTTGTGCAGGCGGCCGGCGCGCGCCGCCGCGTCGTGCCGCGCCGCCAGCTCCGCCTCGTCGCCCGGCAGGACGCCGCGCACGCCGTCGCCCAGGGTGCAGGGGCGCAGCACCCGGGTGAAGGGCGGCGGGTTGCGCAGCAGCTCGAGCTGGCGCCGCGCCTCCTCGGGCGCGATGCCCAGCTGCTCCATCTGGCGGTGGTCGTCGGCGGTGAAGCGGTGCATCGGACCTTCAGCCGAGCGGCAGCCCGCGGTAGGCCTCCAGCCGCTCGCGCAGCTCGTCCAGGCGGGGCCACGTGCGGTCGCGCTCGTTGAGCAGGGGAGCGGCATCCGCCGGCCAGGCGATGCCCACCTCGGGGTCGTCCCAGAGCAGGCCGATCTCGTCCTCGCGGGCGTAGAGATCGGTGCACTTGTACTCGACGTGCGCGCTGTCGCTCAGCACCAGGAAGCCGTGGACGCATCCCGGCGGCACGTAGAGCTGGCGGAAGTTCTCGCCGGAGAGCCGCTCGCCCACCCAGCGGCCGAAGGCGGGCGAATGCGGGCGCAGATCGACGGCGGCGTCGAACACCTCGCCGGTCACCGCCCGCACCAGCTTCCCCTGCGGCTGATGCAGCTGGGCGTGCATGCCGCGCAGCACGCCGCGCATCGCCGAGAAGGAGTGGTTGTCCTGCACGAACAGCTCCGGCAGGCCGGCCTGCCGGAACTTGTCGCGGCGGTAGGTCTCGAGGAAGAGGCCGCGCGCGTCGCGGAAGACGGCGGGCTCGATCAGCATCACGCCGGGGAGCCCGGTCGGGGTGACCTTCACGCCGCGCCCAGCCCCAGGCGCTCGCGCCGGTAGCGGTCGGCCTGCACCGCGTCGCACCAGGCGCGGTTGGCCAGATACCAGCGCACCGTCGCGGCGATGCCCGCGGCGAAGTCGTGCCGCGGCTCCCAGCCCAGGCTCGACCGCACCTTGCGGTCGTCGATGGCATAGCGGCGGTCGTGCCCCGGCCGGTCGGCGACGAAGGTCTTGAGCGCGGCGTAGGAGGCGATGCCGCGCTCGCGCAGGGCCGGGTTGGCCGCCGCCGGCAGCTCGCGCTCCAGCACCTCGCAGAGGGTGTCGACGATCTGCAGGTTGGTGCGCTCGCTGCGCCCGCCCAGGTTGTACCTCTCCCCCGGCCGGCCGGCGCCGAGCGCGGTCAGCAGACCGCGGCAGTGGTCCTCGACGTAGAGCCAGTCGCGGACGTTGCCGCCGTCGCCGTAGATCGGCAGCGGGCGTCCCTCGACCGCGTTGAGCACCATCAGCGGGATGAGCTTCTCCGGGTACTGGTAGGGGCCGTAGTTGTTCGAGCAGTTGGTGACCAGGGCCGGCAGGCCGTAGGTCTCGCGGTAGGCGCGCACCAGGTGGTCGGCGCCGGCCTTGGACGCGGCATAGGGGGAGTTGGGGGCGTAGGGGGTGGTCTCGCTGAAGGCGCCCTCCGCTCCCAGGCTGCCGTAGACCTCGTCGGTCGAGACGTGGAGGAAGCGGAATGCCTCCCGCTCGGCGGCGCCCAGGCCGGCGAGGTGGTGGCGCGCCGCTTCGAGCAGCTCGAAGGTGCCGACGATGTTGGTCTGGATGAAGGCGCTGGCGTCGTCGATCGAGCGGTCGACGTGGCTCTCGGCGGCGAGGTTGGCCACCGCCGCCGGCCGGTGCTCGGCGAGCAGGCGCCGCACGGTCGCGCGGTCGGCGATGTCGCCGGCGACGAAGACGAAGCGCGGATCGCTCCACACGTCGGCCAGGTTCTCGCGGCTGCCGGCATAGGTGAGCTTGTCCAGCACCACCACCCGGAAGCCGGTTTCGGCCAGCGCCAGGCGCACCAGGTTGCAGCCGATGAAGCCGGCGCCGCCGGTGACCAGGAGGGTTTTCATGGGGCCGGAAGTATATACAATCGCTGCCGCCCTCTAGAGGAGAGCCCCGGGTGAGCCCACTGCAAGCCGTCGTGCTGTCGCTGGTCCAGGCGCTGACCGAGTTCCTGCCGATCAGCTCGTCCGGGCACCTGATCCTGGTGCCCTACTTCCTGGGCTGGCCGGACCAGGGGCTCTCGTTCGACGTCGCCGCGCACCTGGGCACCACGCTCGCCGTGGTGGCCTACTTCCGGCGCGAGCTGATCGACCTGGTGGGCGGGTTCTTCACCGGCGCGCCGGGCACGCACGGTTTCTCCCCGCGGCGGCTGGGCTGGGCGCTGGCGGTGGGCACCGTCCCCGCGGCCCTCGCCGGCCTGGCGTTCGAGTCCACCATCGAGGCGCGGCTGCGCTCGCCGCTGCTCATCGCCTGTACCACCCTGGGGTATGGGCTGCTGCTCCTCCTGGCCGACCGCGTCGGGCGCCAGGAGCGCGGCCTGGACGTGCTCACCCTGCGCGACGCCCTGCTCATCGGCCTGGCCCAGGCCCTGGCGCTGGTGCCCGGCACCTCGCGCTCGGGCATCACCATCACCGCCGCGCTCCTGCTGGGCTTCACCCGGCCGGCGGCGGCCAGCTTCGCCTTCCTCCTCTTCATCCCGGTGGGGATCCTGGCGGGCGGGCACGACGTGCTGAAGCTCTGGCGCACCGGCGAGCTGTGGCACCAGCTGACGCCGATGACGATCGCGATCGTCGTCTCGGGGTTGGCTGGTTACCTGGTGATCGGCTGGCTCCTCGGGTGGCTGAAGAGCAGGCCCCTGACCCCTTTCGTGGTGTACCGGGTGCTCCTCGCGGCGGTCATTTTCGCCACCGTCTTTGCCTAGCTTTTAGGTGCTTTTCCATATTGACAACGCTCTATATGTTCGGTAGGGTACCTCGTGCGGGGAGGCAAAGCTCCTCCTCTCATCCCTCCCGAACAGGAGCGCCAAAGGCGCTCCTCTTTTTTTGTCCCCTTGGTCTTCAGGTTGATCTTCAGGGCCTGCCCGCCCCCAGCACCGCCTGCCTGAAGTCCTCGCCCGGGCCCGGCTTGGGGCCGATCCAGCTGGCGAGGATGGCGTCGGCGGTGGGCTTGCCCGGAAGCGTCCCCTTCAGCTTGCCGCCGATCTCGACCCGCGTGCCCTGGCCGGGGAGGTAGGTGAGGGTCATCTCGGTGCCCTTGGGGATGTCCTCCATGTAGCCGCAGAGCGTGTGGAAGGCCGCCTTGACCTCGGGACCGGCCTGGGGCGAGTTGTCGGCGAGCCCCTCGTCCCAGGCGTCGCACATCTGCTTGGCGCTGACGCCGTAGAGGAAATGGAACAGCATCCGGCGCGGCCCGTCGGCCGCGAGCACCCGCGAGGCCGACCGCTCCCTGGCCGGCAGGTAGAGTCCGCCCACGTACACCTTGATGAAGAACTTGGTGCGCAGCCCCAGACCGTCGAGCACCAGCCCCTGGCCGGCGGCATCGGCCTTGTCGGGGAGGGTGACGCCGGCCAGGGTGGCCGCGAGCGCCGGTGCCGCCAGCAGCGCCGGCAGCGCGAGGAGAAGGGCGAGCGTCGAGACGGCGGCGAGAGCGGACAGGGGACGGTTCATCGCAGATCCTCCCGTGGGTCGAGACGCGGTGACCGGCCGATTGCACCACGCCCGGCCCCTCCTGTCGAGGGCCCCGCGGCCGGCCGTGCCGGGAGGCCGCCGCGCGGCCCCTCCGCCAGCCGGCGGCGTCGCCGGCGCCGTCGGTCCCATCCGCGAGGCCAGAGCCAAGGGGGAGGCCGGCGCCATCGGCAAGGCCAGCGCCATGGGCGAGGCCGGCGCCGGCGGTGCCATCGGCGAGGCCGGCGACAAGGACGAGGCCGGCGCCATGGGTGCCGTGGGGCGCCATCGGCGTTATCGGCGGCATCGCCGCCCCTGCCGCCCCTGCCGCCCCGGGGCCGGAAAACCAGCCCGGCCGTGGAGCGTATCTGCCTGCAGCGATGGACCCCGGCCGACTCTCCCGGTGCCGCGGCGGCCATCGACGCCGCGAAATCTGCCATGATGCCGAGCGATGCCGAGCTGGTGGCGTCTGTCCTGCGGGGTTCGCAAGACGCCTTCCGTGAGCTGGTGGTGCGTTTCGAGCGTCCGGTCTACAGCTTGATCCTGCGCATGGTGCACGATCCGGCGGCGGCCGAGGACCTGGCCCAGGAGGTCTTCCTCAAGGCCTACCGCCACCTCGACACCTACGACCCGGCGCGCCGCTTCGCCAGCTGGCTGTTCAAGGTGGCGCACAACACGACCATCGACCACCTGCGGCGCGCGGCCGTCGAGACGGTGCCCCTTGCCGCCAGGGCGGAGCCGGGGGACGAGGGGGGCGATCTGCTGGCGGTGCTGGCCGACACCACGGCCGAGAGCCCGGCGGCGGCGGCCGAGCGGCGCGACATGGCGCGGGTGCTGGAGCGCGCCATCGCCGGCCTGCGTCCGGAGTACCGCGAGGCGGTCATCCTGCGCTATGTGGAGGGGCTGGCGTATCAGGAGATCTGCGACGTCCTGCAGCTGCCGCTCGGCACGGTCAAGACCAACCTGCACCGCGCCCGCAAGGAGCTGGCGGCGGCGATGACGGCGGCGGGCTGGGGAGGCGCCGAAACCGCCGCCGCGGCGGAGCCGTAGGGTGGGATGGCTGAAGATGGCCGACGAGACGACGACCATGCCCCGCTTCGACCCCGACTCCGACTCCGACACGCGGCCCGCCGCACCGCCCGCGCTGTCCGCGCCGCCCGCACCGCCCGCCCGGCCGGAGCCGCGGGCGGCCCTCGACCGCTGGCTGGCCGCCGAGCGCGCCGCGCCGCCCGGCGAGGCGCTCTCCGGAGGAGAGGGCGGCCAGGCGCTCAGGGAAGAGGCCGGCAGGGCGCTCTACGCTGCCGCCCGCGGCGCCGGGATCGCCCCTGTCGCCGGCCTCGCCGATCCCGCCGATTCCGCCGACCTCGCCGATTCCTTCGATGCCGCCGACCCCGCCGACCCCGCCGATCATGCGCTCGCCGCGCTGCTCGCCGCCGCCCTGCCGTCCGCGGCGCCGCCGGCCGGCTTCGCCGGCCGGGTGATGTCGCGGCTGGCGAGCCTGGAGCCGGCCCCGCTCCCGCGGCCGATGGCCGCTCGCCGCCGGCGCCTGGCGTGGCAGCTCGGCGCCGGGCTCGCCGCCGCCTCCTGCGCCGTCCTCGCCCTGTCCTGGACCCTCTGGCTGCCGCCCCTGATGCGCCTGCTGAGCCCCGCGCACCTCGCCCTGCTGCTCCAGGGGGCGAGCGATGCCGTCCTTGGCGCCGCCAGGGCGGCCGCCGAGGCGCTCAGCGTGGGCAACACCCTGCTGCTCGTGGCGCGGGCGGTGGCCCGGCCGCTGACCACGCCGCCGGTGGCCGCCCTGGCCGCCCTCTCCCTGCTGATCTCTTTCCTCGCGCTGCGCTTCCTGCATGCGCTCATCCAACGTGACAGGAGGTGGGTCTATGCGGGCCCCATCTGATCGTGCTGCGCGCGCCAGGCCCAGGCCGGCGCGCGCA
>JASLEW010000479.1 GCA_030150965.1 Thermoanaerobaculia bacterium
TCCCCCCCGGCCGCGGCCCATGGCCGCCCCCGGGGCGGCATGGGGCAATGCCCCGGCGGCGGCGTGCGGCGCCGCCCCCGCCCCGGCCGCGGCAGGCGGGCGAAAACGAGATGCGGTCATTTACGAAGTCAACCTAGGGCAATTCTCGTGTTCATCCTGGACACTGGGCCGCCCCAGTGTTAGCCTTACAAGAAGTCAATCTTCTCTCACTAGGGCCCTATGACGACTCTGGATCAACCCGAGCTTCGTGAATCGCTGAACACCCTGCTCAGAAGCACGCGGCCTCGCCTGGAGCGGGTGCTGCGCAGCTTCGAGGTCCCGCCCGAGGACGCCGAGGACATCCTTCAGGATGCCCAGCTGACTCTGCTCTACAAGTGGGACAAGATCCGCAGCCCGGAGAACTGGCTGGTCGGCACGGTCAAGAAGAAATGCATCATGTACTGGCGCAAGCGGCGGGGCAGCCTGTGCGAGGCGGTGGACACGGCCATCCTGGACCTCATCTCGATGCCGCAGTCGCCGCGCCAGGAGCAGGAGGAGCTGACCTTCGATCTCGACCGGGTCCTCTCCCGCCTGTCGACGCGCTGCCGGTCGCTGCTGCGGCTGCGCTACGGTCTGGGCTATGGGCCCACCGAGGTGGCGGAGCAGATGGGCTACCGCTCGTCGAGCATCCGCAAGGTCACCAACCGGTGCCTGGCGGCGCTCACGCGCCAGCTGCTGGCCGTCGGCTTCGAGCGGGTCTCGGGCGGAACTCCTGAGGGCAAAGCAAGTTATCGCGGCCGCACGCAGCCGGTCGAGGACTCCAGCACGAGCCATGCATCCGATTGACCGAGGGTTGTTACCAAGCTGTCGGAGATTGCCACTAGACACCGCCCGAAAAACGCTGGTATATTTTTGCATATAGATGGATTTCACTGGCCGAATGACCTACCAAGTCCTACCCGTGGAGGAGCCGTCTCTGGAGCAGATCCTCCACAATGTCGAGCCCAAGCTCAAACGGGTGCTCTGGAGGCATCGCATCCCCCTCCAGGATGCCGACGACCTCCTCCAGGAGACCTTCCTCATCATGGTCTCCAAGGCGGGCAGCATCCGCAACCCGGAGGCCTGGCTGCTGGCGACCCTGGCCAACCGGTGCATCATCTACTGGCGCAAGCACCGGAGCCGTCTCTGGGACCTGGTGGACAGCGCCATCCTGGAGCTGCTGGCCGAGGCCGAAACGCCGGCCCAGGAGCGCTCGGACCTGCGGGCCGACCTCGACACCCTGCTCAGCCAGCTGCCGGACCGCTGCCGGTCGGTGCTGCGCCTGCGCTACGGTCTCGGCTGCAGCACCGCCGAGGCGGCAGAGCGCACCGGATACCGGCAGTCGAGCATCCGTAAGGTCACCCACCGGTGCCTCGCGGCGCTCTCCGAACGGCTCGTCGGCGCCCGCTTTCAGCAGCAGCCCGAGGCCGCCCTCAAGGAAGACTGATCTCCGCCGCGGCGCCGAGCCGGCGGCCATCCGCCCCTGACTCGGGCGGCCGGACCGTGCAGCGGTCGCAGAGCGGCGCGGCGCCCATCACCACGGACCGCTCCCATCCGCCGGTCCGCCGGCACCTTCGGCCAGCAACTCCCTGCCGCCGCACCGGCCGGCAGCGGATCCGGCAGGTTCCCGCTTCCGGTGCCTGCTCGGCGGCCTCTCCCGGCGACGCCGGTGGCGCATCGACGCAACCTGGATCCCCCAAAGCCTCCCGGGGGTGTCTCCGCCAGCCCTCCTGCGGAAACCTACCTTCAGAGCCACACTTTCTGCCGGCGCCTGCCGCGCCGGGAGAGCTCGCCAAGGAGCGATTCGTCATGCCCAGCCGCAGCTTCCGTCGTACTGTTGCCGCCCTGGCCCTCGCCGCCGTCCTGCTGCCGTTCTCGGCTCTGCACGCGGGACAGCGGCACACCCGTCCGGCGCCGGCGACCGCCGCCACGCACCTCAGCCCGATCCTTGGAGCCATCGTCCAGTTTTTCATCGATGCCGGAATGATGATCGACGGCAACGGCTAGCCGCGGCTCCGGGCGCAGACCTGGAGTGGAGGCGCGCCGCCCTGGAGGACGGCCTTCCGGAGCGGCCGAAACTTGCGACTCCGCGATACGGCGTGACAGTCGCGAAGGTCGAGGTGTGCGCGCTGGACATCGAAGGATGAGGGTGCTATGCTCAGCAACAGCTTAAACGTTTGCCGAGATGAGCGCGCCCGACACATCCGAGGTCGAAAGCTGCTTCGAGCAGTTCCTGAAATCCGTGCGCCCGCGGATGAAGGCCCTGTTCGCCCATTACCGCATTCCCCCTCAGGATACGGAGGACATCCTCCAGCAGGCGCTTCTGGCGCTGGTCCACCAGCGGCAGGCGATCCGCGATCCCGAAGCGTGGCTGATCGGCACGCTGCGCAACAAGTGCCTGGTCTATCTACGTGACCGCCGCCGCAAGCTCTACGACGCGGTGGACGCGGCGGTCCTCGAGCTGATGGCCGAGCCGATGGCTCCCGAGCAGGAGGGGGCCGATATCCGGCGCGACCTGGCGATGGCGATCGAGCGGCTGCCCGAGCGCTGCCGCGCCCTGCTGTCGTTGCGCTACAGCCAAGGCTATGAGCCGCCGGAGCTCGCCCGCAGGCTGGGCTACAGTCCGACGAGCATCAGCAAGACCACCAACCGCTGCCTTGCCGCCCTCACCCGTGAGCTCACCTCGACCGGGCGCGGCAGGAGGAAGACCAACCCATGATCGACCACGATCCATCCCGCACCGGAGCGAAGGCCGCAGGAGGCGACCGGCCGCTGCATCCATGGCCGGAGGAGACGATCGATCAGGTGGCGCGCACGATCGCCCGGGCGCAGCTGGACCGCCCAGGCGCGGCCGGCCCCGAGTTGGACGCCTCCGGCAGCGCGACCGTCGCCGCCCTCGAGGGCCTGCTGGCCGGCCTGGCGGAGGCCGGCGCTGACGGCGGCCGGCCGCCGACGGCGGGGGAGGAGCGGGGCTGCCGCGGCGGCCGGGCCCGTGCGGACGTGGAGAGCGCGGCACACGGGGGGCATGAAGAGGACCCGGAGGAGCACGAGGCGGACGAAGAGGGCATCGACTTCGATCTGGGGCCCCATCCGAGCACCGAGACGCTGTGGCGGTTCATGACCGGCGGCCTCCAGCCTGCCGACATGCGCCAGGCCCTGCGCCATCTCCTGCATGGCTGCCCGTCCTGCCAGGAGGCCGCGCGCGAGGTGTGGAACCTGACGCCCGGCGCGGACGTGGCGCCTCCGACCGGAGGAGCGCTCGTCCCGCTCGTCCACACCGTCCCGGCCGCTTCGGGGACAGCGAAGCCGGCAGGCGCGCTGCGGCCGGCAGCCGCGTCCGGCGCCGCCCCGGAGCAGGCCGCCCAAGCTTCGAACCCGCCGGCCTCGCTGGCCCCTTCGAACGCCCCCGTCGAGCCCCAGGCGTCCACCGAGCCGGCGCTCGACGCCGCCTACGATGCGGTGCTGGACCGGGTGTTCGCCCGGGTCTCGGTGCAGGAGACCGCGATCGACGCGGCGCGCCGGCGGTCCGAGGGGCTGTTCGAGGAGCTGATGCAGCACCCGCCGGCGCGGCAGGAGCTGCTGATCAACAACAGCGCGCGCTTCCGCGACCGCCTGCTGTGCGAGAGCCTGGTGGCGGCCGGTCACGATGCAGGCTTCCGCGACCCGGCCCGCAGCCAGCACCTGGCGCGGCTGGCGGTGGTCGTCGCCGAGCGGCTGCACGAGCAGCTGGGCACGGGCGAGGAGGCGGAGGCGGCGGACGCGGTGGAGAAGGGCCAACTCGACCTGCTGGACGGCCTGCGGGCGCGGGCGTGGGCGCAGCTCGGCAACGCGCTGCGGATCGGCGCCGACCTCGAAGGGGCGGGTAGCGCTTTCGACGCGGCAGAGACGGTGCTGGCCGCCAACCCACGGATCGGCCTGCTCGACGTGGCGCGGGTCCTCGACCTCAGGGCGTCGCTGTGCCGTGACCTGCGCCAGCTCCAGGCGGCCGGCCGCCTCCTGGACCGGGTGATCGGCATCTACCGCCGGCTCGGTCAGTCGAACCTGCTGGGCCGGGTGCTCAACCAGAAGGCGATGGTCCTGGCCGAGGCCGGCGACGCGCGGAGCAGCATGGCGCTGCTGCGGCGGGCGCTCGATCTGCTCGATCCGCGCGAGGATCCACGCTGGTTCCTGACCGTGCGGCACAACCTGATCTGCACCCTGCTCGCCGACGGCCGGCCGCGCGAGGCGTTCGCGCTGCTCTTCCACACCCGCCCGCTCTACCTCAGGATGGGCGACCGCATGAACCTGCTGCGCCTGCGCTGGGTGGAGGGGGCCGTCGCCCAGGCGCTGGATCGGCTGGAGCAGGCCGAGGCCGCGTTCCGCGAGGTGCGCGAGGCTTTCGTCGAGCTGGGCATCGCCTACGACGCGGCGCTGGTGACCCTCGACCTGGCGGCGGTCTACGCCCGGCAGGGCAGGACCGCGGAGGTGCGGCGCCTGGCGGAGGAGATGATGCTCTTCTTCGAGGCGCGGCAGATCCACCGCGAGGCGATGGCGGCCTTCCTCTTCTTCTGCGACGCGGTGCGCGTCGAGCAGGGGAGCGCGGCCATGCTGCGGGTGGCCCAGGACGTCGCCGCCTTCCTCAAGCAGGCGCGCAACGCGCCGAACCTCTGCTTCTCGCCGCGCGGCGTCTGAGCGCAGCCGCGCTCTACGCCTGGGCGGGGCAACTTCGCCCTCGTTCCTTTCTTCGGGTAGGCTGGTTGCCCTGCCGGGGCGTCGATGCCCTTGGGTCCCGGCACCCGTTCAAGGGGCGCCGGCGTCACTCAGGACCCAGGCCGTAGAGCCGGTCGCGGCGCCCCTTGAACGGGTGCCGGGACCCAAGGGCATCGACGCCCCAGCCGAGTTGCCTCGCCGGAGCCTTCAGGTCTTGACACCCAGGAAGAGATAGACCGAGAGGATGGCGAAGACCGTGTTGGGACTCCACACCGCCACCAGCGCGGGGAGCGCTCCGGCCTCGCCGATCTTGGTGAAGAAGGCGTAGATCGCCATGAAGACGAAGCCGAGGATGACCGAGAGGCCGATGCCGTAGAGCGCTCCCTGGCGTCCGAGGCGGAAGGCGAAGGGGAGGGCCACGAGCCCCATGACCAGGGAGATCGCCGGATAGGCGATCTTCTCGTAGAGGCTCACCAGCAGCTCCGGCTCCGGCTGGCCGCTCTCGTTCATCTCCTCGATGTAGTCCTTCAGCTCGCGGTATCCCATCTGGTCCGGCGGCCGGATCTCGGAGTTGAAGTAGCTCGGCGTCTCCGGGTAGTGGACGATCCGCGGCTCGTTGAAGACCTCGTAGCGGACCCGCAGGTTGGAGAGGAAGGTGCGCGCCCAGCCGCGCGAGAACACCCACTCGTCGCCGATGTAATGAGCGCTCTCGGTGAACAGGCGCCGGGTCAGGTGGTGGGCGGGATCGAAGTCGAACACCTGGAGGCGCTGGAGCGTCTGCTGGTTCGAGTCGTAGTTGAGGTAGTTGTAGATGTAGCGCCCCTGGCCGAAGAGCCACTGACGGTCGGCGCGGCGGTAGGTGCGGGCGGTGGTCCGCCCGGCGATGCGGTCCTTCGTCTGGGCCACCTTCTCGTTCGCCGCGGGCAGGATCTTGCCGGATTCGAGATAGCCGGTGAAGGCGGTGATGATGAGCGCGCCGGCCACGGCGGGCAGGGCCAACCGGTAGAGGCTGATGCCGAGCGCCTTGCAGGCGATGATCTCGCTGGTGCGGCTGAGCAGGGCGAAGGTCATCAGCGTGGTGACCAGGACCACGATCGGCGAGATCTGGTAGACGATCTGCAGCGAGAGGTACTTGTAGTACTTGAAGACGATCGCGAGCGGGACCTGGTTCTTGAGGATGTCCTCGATCCGCTCGGTGAGGTCGAAGATCACGAAGAGCGTCACGCCGGACAGCAGCACCAGCACGAACACCCGGCCGAAGAGCGCCGCCACGTAGCGGTCGAGGAGGCTGGGAAAGAGCACCCGCGGCCGCGGCAGGCGCAGAAGAACCCGTGCCCTGGCCGCCGAGGCCCGCGGAGCGGCAGGCCGCCGCCGATACGACGGCCGCGAGGCGGCCGGCTCCTGGCCGACCTGCCGGCGCGCCGGACGCCGGCGCAGCAGGAAGCTGAGGCGGTCCCACGCGCCGGCGCGCAGCCAGCGGTCCATCTTGCCGAGCAGCAGGCTGCGGTCGCTGTTGCGGCGGATCAGGACGTAGAGGCCGATGGCCGCGAGGAAGAGGTTCGGCAGCCACATGGCCAGCCACGGCGGCATCTTGCCGTAGTGCGCCGCCTCCTCGCCGTTGTTGAGCATCAGGTAGTAGACGACGATGACGCCGATCGAGATGGTGAATCCCGACGTCTTGCCGCCGCGCCGGTTGTTGATGCCGAGCGGCAGGGCGAAGAGCCCGAACACGATGCAGGCAAACGGGATCGAGAACTTCTTGTGCAGCTCGACCTGGGCCAGGTTGCGCGTCTCCACCGGGGCGAAGCGGTTGCGGCGCAAGCGGCGCAGCTCGCCCATGCTCAGCTCGCGGACGCCTTTCGAAGCCGAGATCTTGGCCTTCTGCTCGCTGGTGAACTGGTCCTCGAGGACGACGTCCAGCTCCTTGTGACGGCTCACCTCGTAATTGCTCGGCTTGTTCAGGTCGACGGTGTGGCGCACGGCATTGGTGAGGGCGAGGACGACGCGCTCGCCCGCGGGATCGACCTTGATCTCGCCCCAGTCGGCGATGGTCACCTGGTTCTTCTGGTTGGTGGCGCTCTCGGCTTCGGCGAGGAAGACCCCCTTCCAGCGCCGGCCGGGGGGCGGCGCCTCGAAGACGTAGATCGATTTGCCCACCCATTCCTGGTAGAAGACGCGCGGCTCGACCTGCTGCGACATCGTCTGCGTCAGGATGTCGAGGCGCAGCTGCTGGAGCGAGTGGTTGCCCCAGGGCAGGATGTAGATCATCAGCACGACGTTGAGCACGGTGAACGCCGCCGAGACCAGGAGGACCGGCCGGTACAGCGAGAGCAGGCTGATGCCGGACGAGCGCATGGCGGTCAGCTCGCTGTCCGAGGAGAGCCGGCCCACCGCGATCAGGATGCCGAAGAGCAGCGACATCGGCAGGGTGAGCACGACGATGTTGGGCAGGGTCACCAGCAGGAGCTGGCCGACCATCGACACCGGCAGGCCGCGGCGGATGATCATCTCGGCCGACTGGAAGAGGAAACGGAGCAGGAGAATGAAGGTATAGACTAGGAAACCGAGCCCCATGGGCCCGAGGATCTCGGCGATGATGTAGCGGTCGATCCGGCGCACGGCGGCCATTATAGGAGGGGAGGAGGGGAGTCCGGTCTTGAGCGCGGCGGAGCGGCCCTTCGCGGGGCGCACCATCCTGGTGACCGGCGGCGCCCATCGGGTGGGGGAGGCGATCAGCCGGCACCTCGCCGGCCTCGGCGCGCGGGTGATCGTCCACTACCACGGCAGCGCCGCCAAGGCCGCCGCCCTGGTGGCCGGGCTGCCGGCCGGGTGCGCGGCCCAGGGCGCGGACCTCATCGGCGCGGAGGGGCCGCGGCGCCTGTTCGACGCCTGCGCCGCGGGCGGTCAGCTGCCCGATGCGGTCGTCCACGCCGCCGCGTCGTTCCTCAACCGGCCCTGGCTGGCGACGTCGGCTGCCGACTGGGACGCCGTGCACGCCCTCAACCTGCGCGCCTTCTTCCTGCTGGCCCAGGAGCTGGGGCGGCGGCGCGGCGAGGCGGGCGGCGACCTGGTGGCGATCGGCGACGCGGCGGCCTTCGAGCTGTGGACCGGCTACGTGGCGCACAGCGTCGCCAAGGCGGCGCTCATCCCGCTGGTGAAAGCCCTGGCCAAGGCGATGGCGCCGCGCTTCCGGGTCAACGGCGTGATCCCCGGCCCGGTCCTGCCGCCGGACGACGCCCCGCCCGACGAGGTGGAGCGCATCCGCGAGCGCACCCTGCTCAAGCGCCTCGGCTCGCCGGCCCACGTCGCCCAGGCGGTGGAGTTCCTGCTGCGCTGCGACTTCGCCACCGGCTCGTGGGTGGAGGTGACCGGTGGCTCGCAGCTCTGGCGCGGGCGCGTCGGGCCGGCGGCCGAGCGCGCGGCCGGCGGCGGGCCGGACCGGGGCGCCTCGTGACCTGCCGGCTGGAACGGCGCTACCGTTTCAGCGCCAGCCACCTGTACCGCCGCCCGGATTGGAGCGAGGCGCAGAACCGCGAGCGCTTCGGCAAGTGCGCCAACCTCCCGGGGCACGGCCACAACTACCGGCTGTTCGTCACCATCCGCGGCGCCCCGGCCCCGGAGACCGACTTCGTGATGGACCTGGGCCAGCTCGACGCGCTGGTCGCGGCACGGATCGTGGACCGCCTCGACCACCAGCATCTGAACTCGGCCCTGCCGGAGTTCGCCCCCGGCCGCATCAACCCGTCGAGCGAGGCCCTGGTCCGCTGGATGCGCGAGCAGCTCGCCGGCGGGCTGCCCCCCGGCGTCGACCTCGTCAGCCTCCGCCTGGAGGAGGACGAGGACCTGGCCGCCGAGTGGCGCGTGGAAGACCCGGACTAGGGACCGGTGTCCCGGCTGTTCAGCGCCTGCCGGCCTGTTGCAGGGCCGGTTCGCGTTCGCGTGCTGCAGCCGCCTCGCGTTCCCGCGCCGCGACCGCCTCGGGCGTGCTCCCCGGCAGCTTGGCCGGATCGGGTTCGCCCGCGGCAAGCAGCGAATGGAAGAGCGCGCGGTAGTGCACCATCGCCTGGCGCAGATCCTCGGTCGAGGCCTTGCCATGCTCATGCCGCTCGGCGATGTCGCGCGCCGCGCGGTAGTCGTCGACGACCGCCGGTACCTCGACCGAGAGGTCGGCCTGCCGCTGCGCGATGTCCTCGGTGGGATAACCGCGCGCCCGCATCACCTCGGTCACCAGGCGATGCGCCTCGGTGACGGCTGCGCCGGGGTTGTCGACGAACACGGACTGGATGGTCTGCCAGAGGCCGGCGAACCGCCGCCGCTCCTCGGCCGGCAGGGTGCGGAGCTCGAGCTTCTCGACCCGCTTCTGGCGTTTCGCTAGCTCGTTCTCGGCCTTCCGCTGGTCGCCGAGCTGCTCGACGGCGCGCTGGTACTCGGGCCCGAACCGTTCCCGCAGCTGACGGCTCGTACGCCGCCTCGCCAGCCACCAGGCGAGCACGGCGACGGCAGCCACGATCACCACCACGAGGACCGCAATCTGGACGGAAGCGTCTTGCATGTCACAACTCCTTGAGGGGGGGCCAGTTGCAAGTACCCTCACCACAGGAGACAGCAAGCCATGTGCCGTC
>JASLEW010000536.1 GCA_030150965.1 Thermoanaerobaculia bacterium
GGCGCCGTCGCGGGCACGGCCGGCGCCGACCTGCAGCGCCTGCTCCGCGGCTTCGCCGCCCAGCTCGCCAACCTCGAGGCGACTGCCGTGCACCCTCCGGGCGGCGGCCCGGCGCCGCCGTCGGATGCGGAGACCCGCGCCCGCCTGGCGAGCCTGGGCTACGTGGCGGGAGGCCCGGCGCCCGGCCGGCAGCGGGCGGCATCCCCGGGCACCACCGCCCGGCCGGGCGCCACCGGCCCCGATTCGCCGCGCCAGGTCGAGCTGTTCGAGCGCTTCGAGCATGCCCATGCCGAGGAGCTGGCGGGCAGGAACGCCTCTGCCGCCGCGGAGATGGAGGCCCTGGTCGCCGCCGACCCGCCCAACCCGGTGTTCCGCGCCAAGCTCGCCCAGGTCCTGCGCCAGGCCGGCGACCTGGGCCGCGCCATCCCGCTCTACCGCCAGGCGGCCGCCGGCGCACCGGACGATCCGGAGTCCTGGTACAACCTGGCCGCCGCGCTGCGCGAGGCCGGCCAGCTGCGCGAGGCGCGCACCGCCATCGAGCGGGCGCTGCGCCTCGACCCCGGCCGTCCGGAGGCCCACAACACCCTGGGCATCGTGCTGCTGGGGGAGGGGCGTCCGCAGGACGCCCGCCGCGAGTTCGCCGCCGCGGTCGCCGCCGATCCGCGCAACGCCCACGCCTGGAACAACCTGGGCAACGTCCTGCGCGGCCTCGGCCAGCCGGCCGAAGCCGAGCACGCCTACCGCCAGGCGCTGGCGGCGGCGCCCGGCTACCCGGAGGCGCTCAACGGCCTGGGCACCCTGGCGGTTTCGGCCGACCGGCCGGCCGCGGCGCTGCCGCTCTTTGACCGCGCGCTGGCGCTGGCCCCCGGCTTCGCAGAGGTGCGGCTCAACCGCGCGATCGCCCTGCAGCTGTCCGGCAACGGCGCCGCCGCGGCCGACGCCTACCGCGACTTCCTGCGCGCCACCGAGCCGCGGCAGCGGCAGTTCGCCGAGCAGCGGCGGGCGGCGCAGCATTTCCTCGCTCTGCTCACCCACAGCGCCGCGGCGCCGTCCTCCCGGCGGCCGGCAGGAGGGAGGTGACCGGGCCCGGCTGCCGGCGGCCCAGCGTTCCTCGCCCGCGAGATGAGTTGCCATCGGCGCGGACTACCGCGCCTGCTGTTTTTTTCCAGTAGCGGAATCGCAAAGGAGAGTGAACCATGAGATGCAGGCAGATGCAGGCGTGCAACCGGCCGCGGCGGTGGGCCGGAATCGCCGCGGCCGCCCTGGTGCTGTGGGGCGCCGCGCTCGGCTTGGCGCCCAGGGCGGCGGCCCAGGCCACCGGCGGCACCATCGCCGGCAGGGTGGTGGACAAGGGCGGCAGCGCCCTGCCGGGCGTCACCGTCACCGCCACCCAGAAGGGCACCGGCTACGAGCGCAATACCGTCACCGGCAGCGACGGCGACTTCCGCCTGCCCACCCTGCCGGTGGGCGTCTACTCGGTCAAGGCCGACCTGTCGGGTTTCGGCACGGTCAACGTCGACAACGTGAACGTCGACGTCGCCACCACCCGCAAGCTGGAGATCACCCTCACCCAATCGGCGATGCAGGAATCGATCACCGTGGTGGATGAGGCGCCGCTGATCCCCAACACGCCGGCGATCGGCACCGTGGTGAGCCAGACCGAGCTGCAGAACCTGCCGCTCAACGGCCGCCAGTTCGCCAACCTCGGCGTGCTCGCGCCGGGCACCACGCTGGGCTACAACTCCGATCCGACCAAGCCCGGCCAGCTGGTGGTCGAGCTCAACGGCGGCATCGGCCGCAACGTCAACTACACCGTCGACGGCGGCGACAACACCGACGACACCATCGGCGGCGCGCTGATGAACTACAGCGTGGAGGACGTGCAGGAGTTCAAGATCCAGACCATGGAGTACAAGGCCGAGTTCGGCCGCTCGACCGGCGGCGTGCTGTCGGTGGTCACCAAGTCCGGCACCAACCGCTTCGCCGGCAGCGGCTTCGGCTACTTCCGCCGCACCGGGCTCGACTCGCGGACCGAGACCGAGACCCTCGACGACGTGCCCAAGCAGAAGCTCAGCCGCGATCAATACGGCGGCTCGGTCGGCGGCCCGATCGTCCCCGACAAGATCCACTTCTTCGCTTCCTACGAGAAGATCTCGCGCGACACCAACTACACCGTCGACACCAACGGCACCCTGCCGCAGTTCGACGGCAAGTCGTTCCCGACGCCGTTCTCCGACGAGCTGGTGAGCGGCAAGCTGACCTACGACATCACCCCCAAGAACTACCTCCAGGTGCGCTACGGCTTCCAGCGCAACTCCGACGTCTACGGCGCGAGCCCGCTGGCCGCCCCCGACTCCCTGGGCACCATCTCCAACGAGTACAAGGCGCTGCTGGTCGGCTACACCGCCCAGCTCGGCGCCGACGCGCTCAACGAGGCGCTCTTCCAGTACAGCAAGTTCAACAACGTCATCACCGCCGACTCGACGGCGCCGTCGGTCTACTACCCCAACGGCGTGACCACCGGCGAGAACATCAACACGCCGCAGACCACCAACCAGATCAAGTATCAGTACAAGGACGACTTCGCCTTCACCCGCGACATCGGCGGCCAGCGGCACGACTTCAAGACCGGGCTGCAATTCATCAACGAGCCGACGCTGGGCGGCACCTTCACCACCGGCACCAGCGGCCAGTACACGGCGCTCTCCAATCAGCAGGGCTCGCCGATCACCGACATCACCATCTTCGGCGGCTTTGCCGGCAACTCGACGCCGATCAAGCAGTACAGCATCTATGGCCAGGACGATTGGAACATCGGCAAGCGCCTGGTGCTGAGCCTCGGCCTGCGCTACGACCTGTGGCGAGGCTTCGCGCTCAACCAGACGAGCAACCCCATCTGGCAGACGCTGGCCACCCAGACCACCTACAACTGGGGCTACCTGCAACCGTTCAAGAACGGCGGCGGCGGCGTGCTGCCCAACGACAACAAGGACATCGCGCCGCGCCTGGGCTTCACCTACGACGTCGCCGGCAACGGCACGCAGGTGCTGCGCGGCGGCTGGGGCATCTACTACGACTTCCCCTACACCAACGCCACCATCCTCTTCCCCGCCCAGGCGGTGCAGTCGAACTACGGCGTGGTGTACAACGTCCACGATCCCACCGGCATCAAGAACCCGGACGGCTCCTACTTCCAGCCCGGCGAGCCGCTGCCGCCCAACCAGCTGCCCGGCGCCGCGGTGCCGCCGCCCAACGAGGTGGCCTCGCCGACCCTCAAGACGCCGCGCTCCGGCCAGGGCTCGCTCGGCTACTCGTGGCAGGCGACCAACTGGCTCGGCCTCAACATCGAAGGCGTGGCCATCCACTACTCGGACCTGCCGTTCCGCTTCCGCGCCAATCCGATCGATCCCGCGACCGGCGAGCGCGAGTTCCCGCAGTACGGCAACTTCCGCCTGTGGGACGGCCAGGGGTGGGCCAACTACCAGGGGCTGAACCTCGGCTTCCGCGTCCGCATGCCGGACAGCCGCCTGCTGCTGCAGGGCTTCTACACCCTCTCCTCGGCCCGCGGCATCGTGCTCGCGGGCGCCGACGAGTTCCGGCTCACCGACGTCGGCTTCCAGCCCGACCTGCGCGACGCGCGCGACGTGTCGGTCAACCCGCAGGATCCGACCTGCGCCTATTGCAGCGGGCCGCTCAACACCGACGCCCGCCACCGCCTGACGATCAGCGCCACCTACCTGGGCCCCTGGGGCTTCAACGTCGCCGGCATGTTCCGCTACCGCTCGGGGCTGCCGTTCCTGGTCTACGACGACGGCAAGGGCGTTCCCGGGCCGGCCGGCGCCAACGGCGGCTTCAACCTGGCGCTGCCGATCGGCGTGGCGGTCAACTCCGGCCGCGGCGCTTCCTTCGAGCAGTTCGACCTCGATCTGAGCAAGGACATCGGCCTGTTCAGCAGCGTCAAGGTGCAGCTGATCGCCCAGGTGTTCAACGTGTTCAACGCCAAGAACCCGGCCGGCTTCGACGGCCTGATCGCCACCCACGTGGTCGATCCGAACACGGGCAAGATCGTGACCGTCCCCAACCCCGACTTCGGCAAGCCGACGACCTACGCCGGCGACCCGTTGCAGGGCGAGCAGCGCCTGGTGCAGCTGGGCGTCCGCCTGGCCTTCTGACCTGACCCGGCCGCCGCCTCCAGGGGCGGCGGCCTTCTCCGCTCCCCGCCACCAACCTGTCCGGGAAGGTCATGACCCGGGGCCGGGTGGCAGTGCGCCCGTGCGCCGGGAAAGAGCGTTTCCCGTCCAGCGTTTTCCGTCTATAGTGGTGTGTGCCATGAACGCCGTCCTTCGCAAGCTCACCTACGCCGATCTCGCCGCGCTGCCGGAGGACAACCTCCGGCATGAGATCCTCGACGGAAAGCACTACGTGAGCTCCAGCCCCGGAGTGCGGCATCAGGCCGTGCTGGCGAACCTGTTTGCCGCCGTCGATGCTCACGTCCGCGCGAAGGGCTCCGGGATGACGCTCTTCGCGCCGGTGGACGTCCTCCTCTCCGAGCACGACGTTCTGGTACCGGACATGCTCTACGTGGCAGGCGACTGCGCGGCGGTGATCGAAGCACCCAACCTGCGAGGAGTCCCGGACCTGGTGGTCGAGGTCCTCTCACCCTCGACGCAACGGCGAGACGTGACCATCAAGCGGCGCTTGTACCAGCAGCACGGCGTCGCCGAATACTGGATTGTCGATCCGCGTCAAGAGACGGTAACAGTCTGCCGCGGACCCGGAGACTGGCGCCTGAGCAGTACCAAGCTGCAACGCGGTCAAGATACCGCTCGCCTCACCAGCCCCCTCTTCCCGGATCTCGCTCTGCCGCTCGACGAGATCTTCGCCTGAGCGGCTTCTTCGCTCCTTCTTGGCGCGGTCGAGGTCTCGGGCTCGTTGCGGGGCGAGGCACGAGGCTTGCTGCGCTCTGGAGGGGGCGGGCCCTGGCGGCCCGCCGCTCGCTCCCTCCCGGAGGCGCCGCATGCGCACCTCTTCGTTGGCGTTGATCCTGCTGGTCCTCTGCGGCGCCGGGGCCCTCGCCTGGCAGACCCACCGCGCGGGAACCACCGGACCGCCGCTGCCTCCCTTGCAGGGAGCGGGGCATTGGCAGTATCGGGCGAACCTGCCTCACGCGCGCGGCGAGGTGGCGGTCGCCGAGGCGGCCGGGAAGATCTACGTGTTGGGCGGGTACGCTGACGGGTTTGTCGATCAGCCGCTCAACGAGGAGCTCGATCCGGCGGCGAACCGCTGGCGCGAGCGCGCCCCCATGCCTCGCGGTTTGAACCATGTGGGTGCCGTGGGGCTGGGCGGCAAGGTCTACTGCGTGGGTGGATTCGTCGAGCAGAACCGCGGCGCGGTGACCGATGTCTCCGTCTACGATCCGGCGGCCGACCGCTGGCAGCCGCTGGCGCCTCTTCCTTCTCCCCTCGGCTCGGTCGCCCTCGCCGTGCTCGGCGGGAGGATCCACGCCGTCGGTGGCCGTGACCGCGCCAGCGTCGGCACCCACCGCGTCTATGACCCGGCATCGAACCGGTGGCGCGATCTCGCGCCGCTGCCGCAGGGGCGCGACCACCTGGGGCTGGCGGCAGTGGGGGGCAAGCTCTACGCCGTCGGCGGCCGCTTCAACACCTTCGAGTACAACACCAACCTGCTCGACGTCTACGATCCGGCGACCGATTCCTGGCGCTCCGCCAAACCCATGCCGACCGCGCGCAGCGGCATGGCCGTCGCCGCCATGGACGGCAGGATCTTCGCCTTCGGCGGCGAGCGGCTCGGCGGCACGTTCAACCAGGCCGAGGTCTACGATCCCGCGGCCGACGTCTGGGCCGAGCTTGCGCCGATGCCGATGTCCGTGCACGGCACCGGCGCGGCGGCCGTGGACGGCGCCATCTACATCCCCGCCGGCGCGCCGCTCAACGGCGGCACGGCCCAGACCAACGGCGTGCAGGTTTTCTACCTGCGATAGGATCGCCGGTGGCGGGCCGCCGGTTGGCGCCGCGCACCGTCTCCAAGGAGCCCGCGTGAACCTGCGCAGCCTGCTCGTCGCCATCCTGATCGTCACCCTGGTTTCCCTGGCGCTCGCCGGCTGCGTGCTCTACCTCGCCTACCGCAAGCTGCGGCACATCCGCATCGCCGCCGACTCCGACTTCTTCACCACCGTCCGCGCGGTGCCGCTCGCCCTGGTGGTGGGGCTCGATCTGCTCGACCTCGGCCTGGACGTGTTCTCGACACCGATCACCTGGATGATCCTCGACCGCCTCGGGCTCAAGGCGCTGCGCAACGTCGCCACCGTCAAGGCGCTGATCCCGATCGGCGACATGATCCCCGCCCTCACCCTCGCCTGGTTCGGCGCCCGCTGGTTCAACCTCGGCCGCCCCCCCGACCCGCACCTGATCGAGACCGACCGCATCGGCCCGGACCAGTACGCCGCGCGCCCGCCGGCACGGCAGTAAGCAGGCGGCCGTAGTCGGGACCGACGAGGCATCGCAGGTCAACTCAGCTCCTCATCAACCCTTACGCCTTGATTCCTTCAACAACTCCCATCGCTCCCGACGACGGCAGGAAGGTATCTACGTATTTCCAGCCCGCCTGATTCAGAAGGGCTTCGTATTCTTCGCTGGTACGTTCGCGACCTGTCCCCCAGCACAGCATATGGATATCAAACAGCTTGGCGAAATGCAGCGTCTCCGGGCCCGGAACAATGTACTCGGCAATGAACAGCCTCGCATCGGTCGAAGCGACCCGACGGATGGCCGCAAATATCAGCATACATTCCTCATCGTTCCAGTCATGAACGATGTGCTTCAAAATGTACGCGTCCGCTGAGGGAACCGTCGCGAACATGTCGCCAGAGACATAGGCACAGCGGTCGGCAACCTTCATCTTCCGTGCCCACAATCGACTCTCGTCCTGGATGACTTCGGCCCTCTCTAGCACCGTCCCCCTCATTCGTTCATGTCGAACGAGCAGGCTGCAAAGTAGATGCCCGTGGCCGCCGCCCACATCGCAAAGATGAGATATCTTCGAGAAGTCGTGGCCTGAAAGAGCCTCGAGCACCCAAGCGGTCTCGGTGCTCGAGTAGCTGCTCATCGCATAATCGAAGACCTGGGCATACTCACGGCTCCGAGTTGCGTGCTCAAAGGCCATGTGCCCGAACTCTCGGACGAAACCGTTCTGCCTACCGTCACGAATCATGTCACATAAATGCTTCCAGATTGCGTAATGCTCCGGACCCTCTTCGAGGAGAGTGATGCCGCGCAGAGTCTCAGGGTGATCTGCTCGAAGAAACTCCCCCGCTGGCGTGAGGGAGAACCTGCGCCCCGCCTCCTCGGTCAACAATCCCAGAGACGCAAGCGCCCGCAAGAGTCGGTATGAGAGCGCGGGATCGACTCTCAGCTCCTTCGCGAGAAGGACGGCGTCCATTCCTACTTGCCCGAGGGCGTCGAAGACACCGAGCTTGACGCCGGTATAGGTAATTTGGCTGCGCCATCGTCCGAAGATCATGTCCATAACAGCGCCTTTGTCCATCGTTCTTCCCCGTCAAGCGAACGGTCAGCTTACCGTGATCACGCCTTGCGACCCCTTATAATGCTCCAGTAACCAGTAGTCGGTGTTTTTGTGATGTCTGTAAATCCCGTCTCTCTCAACATGTCCGACAGCTCGCGGCCCGAGTATTGCTCGCCTTCCGTCCATCCGAGCATGATCATGCTGAAGGCGGCGATCGGGAACGCTCCCGTTTTCTCATCATTGAGAAGCATTTCGTGAATCACGATCTCACCGCCGGAAGGCAGGCTATCAAAGCTCTTGTGAGTAAGCAGAGCACATTTCTCAGGAGTCCAATCGTGGTAGATAAAAGAATAGAAGTGAACATCAGCCGGCGGAAATGGATCCGCCCACATGTCTCCAGCGTGCGTTCCGATACGTTCCCCGAGAGCGTGCTGCGCCACGAATGCTGCCGCTACCTCACAGACCGCCGCCTTATCAAAGACGATCGCCCGCAACTGTGGGTACTTCAGCGCTGCGCCGATCGAGTGAGCGCCCGAGCCCCCACCGATGTCGAGCATGACCTTCCGTCCTGAGAGGTCGACAACGTCCGGCCACGCCAAGGCAGGCGCCATACTTGTACTATGCATCGTGCGGGTAAAGAACCGTGCGAGCTCGCCTTGCTGTTCGTGTGACTTGAACATCTCCTGCGTGGCGCCATAAGCCTGCGCTGTATCGGTCCACATCGCCTTCTCAAGGCTTTCCAACGAACATACAGAATAGTTGTTGATGATGAGGTCCCAATACGTACCAAAGTAAGTTGGACTGCTCTCAAGCAGATAATCTTCCGCAAGCGGAGTGAGGCTATAGCGGCCGTCCTGGAGTTGTAGGAAGCCCAGCGAAGCGGCTGCGGTCACGAGAGCCGCCGTTGGACGGCGTTTAATGCCCAGTTCCGTAGAGATTTCGGACAGAGTGCGAGGATGCTTATCGAGGAGCGGAAACAATTTAACCTTGTGCGCGAGTAAAACGGCCGGGTATCCGTAAATTCCAAAGACCACATCCCACAGTGGCCGGTCGTCGGTTCGCGGTTTTTGGACTGGTCCGGGCATAACATCCTCCTCGCATTCATTGCGTGCCGCCGCCGAGTAGATAAGATCCCACTGGGTTCCCAGGGCCGGCCCTCCGGAACTGGAGCGTTCACGCATACAATATATAAGCGACGCTTCGATGTGTCAAGTCTAAGCGAGTCGCCCTCCCGGGAGGTTCCGCCTCTCGGATCGTCTGGGGCGCGCGGAACGTGAAGGAGATCGAGATCCGGCACACCTGGAACGCCCCGGAGCGCTTCATGCGTGAGGCCCTGCCCCGACTCGCGGCCTATGCGGAGTCGTCAGTCATGGATGTGGAAGAGCAGCTCCGGCGGGCGGCCCGCAAGACGGTCACCTCTCGCGATGAGGATGTGCTCTGCTGGCTGCGCGCCCACGAGTTCACGAAGAAGGAGGCCGAGGACGTGATTGAGCTGGCCCGCGTCGAGGAGGGCGGCGCCCGTACCCTCTGGCAGCTCGTTCAGGGCGGCACGGCACTCGCCCGCAGGATTCCGCATGCTGATGAGCGGGTCACCATGGAGCGGCGGGTCTCGCGGCTTCTGAATGCCGCGTAGCCGTCGCGCTCTGTCGTCTTCGATCAATGCTTCACCCCAAGCCTCGCGCTTGGGGCTTTTCATACTGTCATCCCAGAGAGAAACTCGGCGCTTTGGCCGCGGGGTATTTGAAGTGGGCCTGAAGGAAACGGCGCACGTCGGCGAGGGCCTCAAGGCGCAAAGCGGTCCGCCGCCGTGCGGCCTCCATGAGTTCGAGCCACACCGTCCGGAGTTGCTCGTGGCCCACCTCGTAGAGTTCGAGCTGCGCGAGGGCATGGCGGCAGAGCGCGACCGCTCTCTCCGTTGCGCCACGGCGGAGATGCAGGCCAAGGACGTACAGGAGATCCAGGAAGGCTTCTTGGTAGTCTTCGTGCTCAAACTCCTCGGCGATCACTGCCTCGAAGAGTTGCACCGCCTCTTCGGCGTACCCGAGTCCCTCCAAGAGCCTCGCGGCCGTGAAACTGCTCCGGCGCGAGGCATCCCCGCGCGGTGCGCCGGCTCGGAGCGACTCGGCCAAATAGAATGCCTGAAGCGCTTGGTCGATCTCGCGCAATTCGATGAAGCTCTCGGTGCGGATGCTCTCCGCAAGCCAGCGGAGAATGGGATCGGTTGCCGGCATGATCGGCAGCGCCTTCTCCACGAGCGCCAAGGAGCGCCGCGGGTCGCTGTCCACGAGGGTATGCGCCATCTGCACCCAGGTACGGGCGAGCAGCGGCCACGCCTTCAGTTTCTCATAGAGCTCTTCACACTCCGTAAGGAGTGCAACCGCCTCAGCGGTATGGCCTTGGTCGCTGCAAAGCGAGGCCGCGACCGATTGCATCCGAGCCTTTAGGAAAAGGTTCTCCGAAGCATGAGCCAGATGCTCCTCGGCGTGCCGGAGGGCCACCCGCGCCCGGTGCCACTCAGTATCCCGGCGGCAGACGTTGCCGACCTCGATCCAGATCTCGCTCTGCAAGGCATGCTTCGCCGCATCGGATTCGTCGATTGCCCGTGCGGCGGTGAGCCCGAGACTCGCCACGAACTCGGCCTCTCCGCGGCCTCCACCGGCACGCACGTCGGCAAGGATTGCCGCGACAAAGGCCCGCGTGCGGCACTCGGGAGAGTCCGCTATCCGCTGCCGTTGTTTCTGCCGCGCCTCCCGCCGCAGGCGAGCCCAGAGCGCCCGCGCAAGGAGCGGCTGAATCTCTTCCCCGTTCCTCTTCGTGGTCGCCCGACCCAAAGCGACCGGCGCTTCTCTGCCTCCGGCGGAGAGCACGGGCGCCGCCGCGGCGGGATGCTTCCAGTGGGCGTGCAGGTAGTCGCGCGCTTGGGCGAGCATCCGTGCGTCGAGTGCTTCACCGCGCGCGGCCTCGATGAGTTGGTCGAAGACCGAGCGGAGCTGCTCGTGCACTGCCGCCTGCTCCCGCTCCATCTCATCGAAGGCGCGCAAGCTTCGATCCGCCGCTCGCTCCGGCGAGCCCTGGCGGGCATGGAACCCCACAACATAGAGAAGATCGAGGAGCGCTTCGTTGAAGAGGCCGGCCTCAAGTGATCCGGCGACCGCTTCATCGAAGAGCGCCTCGGCCTCGCGCATGCGGCCGGCGGCTTCAAGGAGCCGAGCGGCGGTGAAGGTTGAGCGCAGCCGCGCATTCGGCCGATGGTGTAGGGAGCGCAGGCGCTCCGCCTCGCCGAAGGCGTGGAACGCCTCCTCCACCCGGCCGAGGGTAATAAAGCATTCAGTACGGAGGCTCGCGGCGAGCCACAAGAGGCCCGCGTCCGCAAGGGGGATATAGAGGTCTGCCCGGTCGAGGAGATCGAGGCCGCGCATTGGCTCCTCGTCCACCACGAAGTGCGCCATTTGCACCAAGGTACGCGCGAGGAGAGGCCACTCGCCTAAGCCCTCGTAAATCCTCCGGCACTCCTCCAACCGTGCCATGGCCTCGTCCCGCTCGCCCTGATCATTGCGGAGCGAAGCGAGGATCGACAGCCAGCGCGCCTTGAGCGCCGCATTCCCGGTGCCGGAGAGGAGATGTTCCTCGGCGCGCCGGAGCGCGGAGTGCGCGTGCTGCCACTCGCCCTTTAGCCGGCGGGCATTGGCGGCCTCGGTCCAGATCGTCGCCAGAGTATCGTCCCTGAATCCGGCGCGCTCTTTCTCCACGTCCATGCCCCGAGCGGCGAGGGCCGCGAGGCTCGCGAGGAACTCCGCCTCCTCCCCCGGCTCTGGCGCGCGCACGGTCGAGATGAGCACGTCGACGAAGGTCGGGGTGCGGCAGGCGCGGAAGTGGATCACCCGCTCCTTCTGCGCGCCCTTGGTGAGGCGCCGGAGGGTGGCCACTTCCGCCCGCGCCAAGAGGCGCTCGATTGCCGTCTCTCGCTCGAAGGCGGCGAGTTCGAGAAGGGTGCGGAGAGGCACCTCGCGCGCGGCTTTGGGGCTTTGATCCCTCTGAAGGCCGACAGCGAGCGCGCGGCAGGCCGGGCAGCTCCCGAGATGCGCGGCCATCCGGGCGATCTCGGAGCGCCCGGCACCGCCTACGCGAACAAGCTCATCCTTCCCGAGGTGCGGCATTTCACCCGTCTCTTAAACCGAGAACCCGCAGTTGCGGTTCCAGAGTAACTCAAAATACAAGGCTCTGTACATTGCCGAAGTACGGGGGAGGCTCCCTCGGGGAACCTCCCCCTCCTCGGAGACAAACCGGCTGCGCCCTCTAGTTGTTGGGGTCGTAGCCGGCCCCGGCATCAGGGGTGGGGCCGGAGGAGGACTGGCCGAAGAGGGACAGAAGGAGCAGGAGGAACCGCAGCATAGCTCTCCCTTCGGGGACAGGTGACCGTGCGAGCGCCGTTGCCGCCGGTCGTGGTGTCCCGAGATCTGGAGTCTCCGCCTCTCTGAGTCGGAGGACAAGCTATTGCTTTGTTGGCATGAAAGCTGTCGGTGGAGGTATGAGGCGATGGATAGGCCCGAGATCCCCACGCTGGAGACCGCGCGGCTGCGGCTCCGGGAGCTTGGCGGCAAAGACTTCGAGGACTACGCCGCCCTCTACGCCGACCCGGCGGTCACACGCCTCATCGGCGATGGCGCGACCTGGGACCGCGCCCGGTCATGGCGGCACATGGCGATGGCGGTGGGTCACTGGCAGCTTGAGGGCGTGGGCGTATGGGTGGTCGAGGAGCGGGTGAGCGCGGCCTTCGTCGGGGTGATCGGCTTTTGGGAGCCCGCGACCTGGCCGGGACTGGAGCTCGCCTGGCACTACGGCCTCGACCGTGCCACGTACCTCCGGGAGATCGCGCCGGCCGGAGCGCTCGCCCGGCGCGCCGGATGAGTGGCGTCGCCGCCGCGACCACGCCCTCCATGGCGGAGACCTGGCACATTTCGGCGGACCTCTGCCGGCGCTTCCTCGAAGGGCGGGTCTCGGTATCGGAGAAGCGCGCCTTCGTGCGTCACCTCATAAGCGAGTGCGACGAGTGCCTCGGCCTCCTCGGGCGCATCGTCGCCGAGGGCGGCTACTGGTTCGGCCCG
>JASLEW010000548.1 GCA_030150965.1 Thermoanaerobaculia bacterium
CCGGTGCTGGGGCCGGAGATGAAGTCGACCGGCGAGGTGATGGGGGCGAGCCACGCCTTCGGCAACGCCTTCGCCAAGGCGTGGCTCGGCGCCGGGCACAAGCTGCCGCTCTCTGGCGCCGCGTTCCTGTCGGTGCACGACCAGGACAAGCCGGCCCTGCTGCCGGTCGCCCGCCGCTTCGCCGCGCTGGGCTTCGAGCTGGTGGCGACCGCCGGCACCGCCGCCTACCTCGGCGAGCACGGCCTCGCGGTGCGCCGCGCCCTCAAGGTGCACGAGGCCCGGCCGCACATCGGCGACCTGCTGATCAACGGCGAGATCGCGCTGGTGGTCAACACCCCGCTCGGCCGCGCCTCGCACGAGGACGACGCGGTCATCCGCCGCACCGCCCTCAAGTTCGACATCCCCTGCATCACCACGCTCTCCGGCGCCATGGCCGCCGCCGAGGGCATCGCCGCCCTGCGCCGCGACGGCCTGGCGGTGATGTCCCTCCAGGAGATGCACGCCACGGTGCAGGGGCGCGCCGTCCCCTCGGCGGTCTGAGCGGCCGACCGCCCGGGGCGGCCGCGGCGGGCGCCGGCAGGGGTTTCACGCGCTACCACCGGCGCAGCGCGTTTCCGTCTATATGGGTATGGAGGCGCGGTGGCGCAGGACGCTCCCCGGGCCCGGAGAGAAGGAGGTCCCGTCCGGCCGGCGGGCCGGGTTCCCTCCGGCCGGGCCGGAATCGCCGGATGCTACGATCCGGTTACCGGAACCGGCGACCTCGCGGGGCCGCCGGCGGCGTGCGATGCCCCCTTCCACCACGACGGCCAGCGGCAGCCCGGTCCCGGCCGGGCCGGCGGAGCCCGGGCGGCTCACGCTGTTCTCCTACACGGTCGAGCCCCGGTCGGCGCTCTATCGCGGCATCATGGGCCTGTTCCTGGAGGCCAAGTCGCGCTACCGCATCCAGTTCCGTCCCGAGGAGATCACCTCCGCGGTGCTCCCCCTGCTGCGCGAGGGGGAGGGGCCGGCGGCCGTCGAGCGCTGTCTCGACAGCCTGGTGGACTGGGGGAACCTCCGCCGCGGCCACGACACCGGCCGGGTGGCGACCCTGGACGACTTCCGGCGGCGGCACTTCGTCTACCAGATGACGCCGGCCGGAGAGGTGGCCGAGCGCGCGGTGGGCGAGGTGCTGGAGGCGCTGGAGCGCAGCGGCTCGCTGCAGCGGGTGATGCTGGGCACCATCCGCCGCAGCCTGGAGGCGATCGCGGCCGAGATCGCGGCGGACAGCCCGCGGTCCGAGCAGGTCTTCGAGCACCTGTTCAACCTGACCGAGCAGTTCAACGCGCTGACCCAGAACGCCGGCACCTTCCTCATCCGGCTCAACGAGGCGATCGACAGCGGCGAGGTGAACGCCGAGGCTTTCGTCCTCTACAAGCAGGCGGTGATCGAGTACCTCGAAGGCTTCATCGCCGAGCTGTCGCGGGAGGCGCCGCGCATCGGCCGGCTGATCGCCGACGTCGAGGCGGCGGGGGCGGAGCGGATGATCGCGCTCGCCGCCGCGGCCGACGCCGCCCCGGGACCGCTGGGGCTCGCCGACCCGGCGGCGAAGCTGCGCCAGAAATGGCACGGCATCGGCGCCTGGTTCGTCGGCGTGCGGCAGGAGCCGCCCACGATCGAGCTGCTGCGCGGCGCCGCCCGCGCGGCCATCAACCGCATACTCCTGGTCCTGGAGCGGCTGCACGAGAAGCGCTTCCGCCGCGTCAGCCGCACCGCCGACCTGCTGCGGCTGGCCGCCTGGTTCGACGAGCTGTCGCGGCCGGCCCGGCTGGCCCGGAACGCGCCGCCGGAGCAGGGCGCCGAGCAGGCCCACCGCCTGTTTCAGGCCGCCTTCGGCCTCTACGGCGCCCGCCACCTCGGCGGCCGGGAGCTGGACGCCGACCTGGTGGCGCCGAGCGTCAGCTGGTGGGATGCGCCGGGCGCGGTGATCGCGCCGGCCCTGCGCACCACGGGGCGGGTGACGCCGAGCGGCCGGCCGGCGCAGATCGCCGACCACTCGCGGGCCAAGCGGCTGCTGGCCGAGCGCCTGCGCGGCGAGCGGCAGGCGGCCGAGGGGGCGCTGGCGCGCTTCGCCGGCCGGGGACCGCTGGCCCTGGCGGAGCTGCCGCCGCTCACGCCGGGCGAGCTCACGCTCCTGCTGTCGCTGCTCGACCGGCTCCTGGCGGCGGCTCCCGATGCCGCCGGGCGCCGCGAGACGCGCAGCCGGGACGGGCGGCTGCGGCTGGTCCTCACCCTGCCCGCCGGCGCGGCGGCGGCGGCCCTGCGCTCGCCGGTGCCGCGCGCCGTGGTCAGGTCCGCGGCGGGCCGCCTGAGCCTGCCGCCCTGGGTGCTCACCGTCGAGGACCTGCGGGCGCGGAGGGCGAGCGCGTGACGCCTCCCGAGCCCACGGCGCCCGCTGTGCCCGCGGCGCCCGAGGCGCACGATGCGGACCTCGGCGGCGGCCACCGCGGCCGCCGCGCTGGCCGCATCGTGCGCCTCGGGCGCCGCGGGCACAGCGGGCGCCGTGGGCTCGGGAGGCGTCACGCGCTCGCCCTCCGCGCCCGCAGGTCCT
>JASLEW010000550.1 GCA_030150965.1 Thermoanaerobaculia bacterium
GGCGCGCGCACCGTGCCGGCCAGCGCCGCGCGCGCGCCGCCGGCCGCCAGCGCCGCCATCGTCAGGACCGCCAGGACCACCGCCAGCGCCGCCGCGCCGGCCACACCGTGCTCTTCGTTCCCCTGCGCCCTCTGTGTCATACGAGCCTCCTCGAAGCCTGCCGTCCGGCATCCGGAATCCCGGCACCCCAGCGATCATCGCCTGCGACGGACCGATCATACCGGCAGCGGGAGGGTGGTGCTATCCTCGGACCTCAGCCATGAAACGACCGCTCGTAGGACTGCTCCTCTGCGCCCTGCCGGCGCTCGCCGCCGCTTCGCCCGCCCCTTCCGCCGCTCCCACCCGGGCGGCCGACGCCGCGGCGGCTCTCCGCGCCCTCTTCGCCGAGGACTGGCAGTTCAGCCTGCGCGAGGATCCGCTGTTCGCCACCTCGGTCGGCGACAACCGCTACAACGACCGCCTCCCCTCCGTGTCGCCGGCCGATATCGCCCGCCTCGCCGAGCGCGGGCGCGCCACCCTCGCCCGCCTGCACGCCATCGACCGGGCGCTCCTCGGCGAGACCGACCGGGTCAGCTACGACCTCTTCGAGCGCGGCCTGGTCGAGGGGCTGGAGGCGTACCGCCTCAAGCTCTGGCTGCAGCCGATCACCGCCGAGGGCGGCTTCCACACCGACTTCTCCCGCCTGCCGGAGGAGGTCCCGCTCGCCACCGAGCGCGACTACGACAACTACGTCGCCCGCCTGCGCGCCTTCCCCACCTATGCGGCGCAGAGCACCGAGGTCCTGCGCCAGGGGGTGGCCGCCGGCTTCACCCTGCCGCGCGTGGTGATGAAGGGCTACCTCGACGCCATCGCCATGCACGTCACCTCCGACGCGACCAGGAGCGTCTTCTGGCAGCCGTTCACCCGCTTCCCGGCCGCCCTGGCCGAGCCGGCGCGCGAGCGCCTGCGGCAGGCCGGCCGCGCCGCCATCCAGGAGGCCGTGGTGCCGGCCTACCGCGACTTCCTGGCCTTCATGCGCGACCAGTACATCCCGCATGCGCGCACCACGATCAGCGCCGCCGACCTGCCGAACGGCCGCGAGATCTACGCCTGGGCGGTGCGCCACTTCACCACCCTCGACCTGACCCCCGAGGCGGTGCACGCCCTCGGCCTGCGCGAGGTCGAGCGCATCCACGGCGAGATGCTCCAGGTGATGGCGCAGACCGGATACAAGAAGGGCCTGCCGGAGTTCCTGGAGTTCCTGCGCACCGATCCGCGCTTCTACGCCCGCACCCCCGAGGAGCTCCTGGCGCACGCCGCGCTCATCGCCAAGCGCATGGACGGGAAGCTCCCGTCGCTGTTCAAGCGGCTGCCGCGCCAGCCCTACGGCATCGCGCCGGTGCCCGCCGACCTGGCGCCCAAGTACACCGGCGGGCGCTACGACGGGGCGCCGGTGGACAGCCGGCGCGCCGGCACCTACTGGGTCAACACCTACGCGCTCGACACCCGCCCGCTCTACAACCTGGAGGCCCTGACCTTCCACGAGGCCGTCCCCGGCCACCACCTCCAGGGGGCCCTGCAGCAGGAGCTGCGCGACCTGCCCGACTTCCGCCGCTTCGTCTACATCGAGGCATACGGCGAGGGCTGGGGCCTCTACTCGGAGTGGCTCGGCCTGGAGGCCGGCTTCTACCAGGACCCCTACAGCAACTTCGGCCGCCTGAGCTACGAGATGTGGCGCGCCTGTCGGCTGGTGGTCGACACCGGCATCCACGCCATGGGCTGGAGCCGCGACCGCGCCATGGCCTACATGGGCGCCAACACGGCGCTGTCGCGGCACGAGATCGAGACCGAGGTGGACCGCTACATCTCCTGGCCCGGCCAGGCGCTGGCCTACAAGCTGGGCGAGCTGAAGATCAGGCAGCTGCGCCAGGAGGCCGAGGCGGCGCTCGGCGAGCGCTTCGACGTGCGCGACTTCCACGACGCCGTGCTGCACAACGGCACCGTCACCCTGCCGATGCTGGAGCGCCAGGTCCACGACTACGTGCAGGCGGCGCGCCGCGAGGAGCGGCAGGCGCGAGAGGCGGCGGCAGGCGCGACTCCGGCGACCGCTGCCGCCACGTTCGGCGCTGCCGCTCCCAATGGCGCCACTGCCGCGTCCGACACCACTGCCCTGTCCGGCGCCGCCGCCACGTCCGGTGCGGCACCACTTGGCGAGGCAGGCGCCACGCCCGCCGCCGAGGCCACGGCCCGCGGCGCGAGGGCTCCCGCAACCAGCCCTGCCGGCAGCGCGGGGCCGCCGCGATGAGCGCCCTGGCCGGAGCGGTGGCGCGCCTCGCCGGCTTCGTCGGCGGCCGGCCGGCGCCCAGCCGCGGCGACCGCTTCGTCGCCGACCTCAACCCGTCCGATGCCGGCGACGTGATCGCCGAGGCGCCGGTGGGTGTGGCCGAGGACGCCGCCGCCGCGGTGGAGGCCGCCGCCGCGGCGCTCCCCGCCTGGCGCGCCGCGACCGGGCCGGCGCGGGCCGAGCACCTCCACCGCTGGGCGGCGGCGGTCGCCGCCCGCCAGGAGGAGCTGGCGCAGGCGCTGGCGCGCGAGGTGGGCAAGCCGATCGCCGAGGCGCGCGGCGAGGCGGCGCGGGCGGTGGCGGTGCTGCGCTACTACGCCGGCGAGGCGGTGCGCGAGATCGGCGAGGTGATCCCGGCGCAGGCCGCGGGAGCGCTGCAGTTCACCCTGCGCCAGCCGCTCGGCGTGGTGGCGCTGGTCACGCCATGGAACTTCCCGCTCGCCATCCCCCTGTGGAAGGCGGCGCCGGCGCTGGCGTTCGGCAACACCGTGGTGCTCAAGCCGGCCGAGCAGGCGCCGCTCGCCGCCACGCTGCTCGCCGAGACCGCGGCGGCGGCCGGCCTGCCGGCCGGTGCCTTCAACGTCGTGCTGGGCGAGGGCGAGACGGTGGGCGAGCCGCTCCTCGCCGACCCGCGCCTCGCCGCCGTCAGCTTCACCGGCTCCACCGCGGTCGGCGCGCGGGTGGCGGCGCTCGCGGCGGCGCGGAACCTCCGCTGCCAGACCGAGATGGGCGGCAAGAACGTCGCCATCGTCCTGGCCGACGCCGACCTCGACCAGGCCGCCGCGCTGACCGCCGGCGGCGCCATGCGCTTCGCCGGCCAGAAATGCACCGCCACCAGCCGCGTGGTGGTGGCGCGGCAGGTCGCCGAGCCATTCCTCGCCCGCCTGCGGGCACAGGTCGAGGCGCTGCCGCTCGGCCCGGTGACCGATCCGGCGTCCGCCGTCGGCCCGCTGATCGACGAGGCCGCCCATCGGCGCGTGGGCGGCGCGGTGGCGGCGGCGGCCCGGGCCGGGGCGCGGCTGGTCTGCGGCGCCTCCGAGGATGCGGCCGCGGCCGGCGGTGGCGGCGGCGGGCGCCCCGCCGACCCGCTTCTCGCCGGCGGCAACTTCTTCGTCCCGACGGTCCTGGCCGGCCTGCCGCCGGACTCGCCCGCGGCGCGCGACGAGCTCTTCGGACCCGTGCTCGCCGCCTTCCTCGCCGACGACCTGGAGCACGCCCTGGCGCTCGCCAACGACACCGCCTACGGGCTCTCCGCCTCGCTCTTCACCCGCGACCTGACGAGCGCCCTCAGCTACATCCGGCGCATCGAGGCCGGCCTGGTGCGGGTCAACGGCGACACCACCGGCGTCGATCCGCACGCCCCGTTCGGCGGCGTCAAGGGCTCCAGCTCCGGCAGCCGTGAGCAGGGGCGCGCGGCGCGCGACTTCTACACCGAGATCAAGACCGTGCAGATCCATCCCGCCTAGTGGACGCCGGTGGCATGTCCTCGCTTCGGGGACGCCATGCGCCGTCCTCCACGCCACGGACCGCGGGCAGCTCCCCGGCAGGGCCGCCCTTCGCCGGCCCCGTCGAGGTGATCGACTCGCACACCGAGGGCGAGCCGACCCGGGTGGTGATCGCCGGTTGGGGAGAGGTGCCCGGCGCCACCATGGCGGCGCGCCGCGACGAGATGCGGCGGCACCAGGACGAGCGGCGCCGCGCCCTGGTGCGCGAGCCGCGCGGCCACGCCGCGATGGTCGGCGCCCTGCTCACCCCGCCGGTCGAGCCGGGGTCGCTCGCCGGGGTGGTGTTCTTCGACAACGCCGGCTACCTCGGCATGTGCGGTCACGGCACCATCGGCGTCGTGCGCACCCTCGACTTCCTGGGCCGCCTGCCGCCGGGCGGCCGGGTGCGCCTCGACACCCCGACCGGCACGGTGACCGCCGAGCTCCACGGCGCCCGGGCGGTGACCATCCGCAATGTGCCGGCGCGCTGCCGGGCGCTCGACGTGACCGTGGCGGTGCCCGGCATCGGGGTGGTGCGCGGCGACGTGGCCTGGGGCGGCAACTGGTTCTTCCTCGCCGACGTGGCGCAGCTCCCCGGCCTCGACCTGACGCCGCCGCGGCGCCTGGCGCTGACCGAGGCCACGCTGAGCATCCGCGCCTCCCTGGCCGCCGCCGGCATCACCGGCGACGGCGGCGCCGAGATCGATCACATCGAGATCTTCGGGCCGCCCTCGGTGGCCGGCGCCGACAGCCGCAACTTCGTCCTCTGCCCGGGCGGCACCCACGACCGCTCGCCCTGCGGCACCGGCACCTCGGCCAAGCTCGCCGTCCTCCACGCCCGCGGCCGGCTCGCCCCCGGCCAGGTGTGGCGTCAGGAGGGCTTCGCCGGCGGCTGCTTCGACGCCTGGCTCGGCGGCGATGGCGACGGCGACGGGAACGGCGGCAGCGCTGGCTCCGGCGGCGGCGGTGGCGGGGCTGGCGGGATTGCCAAGATCGGCGAGGTTGGCGGGGCTGGCGGGCTGGTGCCGTACCTTCGCGGCCGCGCCTTCATCACCTCGCGGTCGCTGCTCCACTTCGAGCCGGACGACCCGTTCCGCACGGGGTTTCCGTCGTCGTGAGCCGCCTGCCGGACGCCGTCGTGGTGGGCGCCGGCATCGTCGGAGCGGCCTGCGCCCTCGCCCTGGCGCGCGAGGGGATGCGGGTGCTGATCCTGGAGGCGGGATGCGCCGGCGGCGGCGCCACGGCGGCGGCGATGGGGCACCTGGTGGTGATGGACGACAGCCCGGCGCAGCTCGCCCTGACCGCCTGGTCGCTGCGCCTGTGGCGCGACCTGGCCGCCGAGCTGCCCGCCGGCTGCGAGGACGATCCCTGCGGCACCCTCTGGCTGGCCGCCTCCGCGGCCGAGATGGAGCAGGCGCGGCAGCGCGCCGCCGCCTACCGCGCGCACGGCGTCGCGGCGGAGGTGATCGACGCGGCGCAGCTCGCCGCCGCCGAGCCGCGCCTGCGCCCGGACCTGGCGGGCGCCCTGCACGTGCCGGGCGACCGGGTCATCTACCCGCCCAACGCTGCGCGCTTCCTCCTGGCGCGCGCCGCCGGCCTCGGCGCCGAGCTGCGCCAGGGCTGGCGCGTCACCCGCCTGGCGAGCGGCTTCGTCGAGGCGGTCGAGGGAGGCCAGGGCGCTGAGGGAGGCCAGGGCGCTGGGTGCGGCGCGGGGGTCGCGGGCGGCCTGGGCGTCGTGGGCAGCCTGGGCGTCGCGGGCGGCGTGGGCATCGCGGGTGGCAAGGGAGGCATGGGAACCGAGGGCGGCGAGGTCGTCGCGGGCGGCGGCAAGGGCGTCGCGGGCAGCGTGGGCGGCGGCGCCGCTAGGGGCGGCAGGCGCAGCGCGGGCGGCGCGGGGTCCGGCAGCGGCAGTGCCGGCGTCGAGCGGATCGCCGCGCCGGTGGTGGTCAACGCCGCGGGCGCCGCGGCGGCGGCCCTCACGCCCGGGCTGCCGGTCGTGCCGCGCAAGGGCCACCTGGTCATCACCGACCGCTACCCCGGCTTCTGCCACCACCAGCTGGTGGAGCTGGGCTACCTGGCGAGCGCCCACGGCGGGCACGCGGCACCGGCGGCGACGGGCACAGTGGCAGCGGGCACGGTAGTGGCGGGCGCGGCGGCGGCGGGCACAGTGGCGACGGGCACAGTGGCGGCGGGCACGGCAGTGGCGGGCGCGGCGGCGGCAGGCACGGTGGCGGCCCTCCAGGGCTCAGGCGGACCGGCGGGGCCTGCCAGCACCGGGCCGGCGGCCGGCGGCGCGGCTTCGGTGGCCTTCAACGTGCAGCCGCGCGCCACCGGCCAGCTGCTCATCGGCTCGTCGCGCGAGCTGGCCGGTTGGGATCCCGCCATCAACCACGGCCTGCTGCGGCGCATGCTCCACCGCGCCCTGGAGTACCTGCCCGGCCTGGCCGGCGCCGCGGTGCTGCGCGCCTGGGTGGGCTTCCGCCCCGCGACGCCGGACAACCTGCCGCTCATCGGCCCCTGGCCCGGCGTGCCGGGGCTGTGGATCGCCGCCGGCCACGAGGGGCTCGGCATCACCACCAGCCTCGCCACCGGCCAGCTGCTCGCCGACCTGGTGACCGGCCGCCGCCCGGCCCTGGACTGTGCGCTGTTCGCGCCCGGCCGGCTGGCCCCGGACGCCGCGGCCGGCCGGAACGGGCTCCCGTGACCCGACCCTCCCCACCTCTCCCTGGACGGACGGCCATGCCCCAGCCCGCCTTCACCGTGCAGATCGACGGCAGCCCGGTGGTGGTGAGCCCGGGCACCACCGTGGCGGCGGCCCTGTGGAGCGCCGGCGTGTCCTGGTTCCGCACCTCGACCGGCGGCGAGCCGCGCGGGCCGCTCTGCGGCATGGGGATCTGCTTCGAGTGCCGGGTGACGATCGACGGCCTGCCCCACCGCCGGTCCTGCCTGATCGCCTGCGCCCCCGGGATGGCGATCGAGACCGGCCGGCGCGAAGCCGCCGCGGCCGCTGCACGGCCGCAGCCGCCCAGCCGGAGCCGCGGATGACGGACGGCGCCGCGACCGGCCGGCCACTTCCGCCTCTTTCGGCCGGCACCACGGCCGGTCTGGTGACCGCCGACGTGGCGGTCGTCGGGGCCGGCCCGGCCGGCATCGCCGCCGCCTGCCGCGCGGCCGAGGCGGGCGCACGGGTGGTGGTGGTGGACGCGGCGGCGGCGCCCGGCGGCCAGGTCTGGCGCCAGGACTGCCGCCCACCCACGCCGGGCGCAATCCTTTCCG
>JASLEW010000556.1 GCA_030150965.1 Thermoanaerobaculia bacterium
CCGGCGGACCCGGCGCAGCCGGCGGATCTCGGCGCCGGCGCCTCGCCGGCATGACCATGGCGCCGGCGGCGCCGGCGGGGGCCGGCGATGCGCTGCTGTACGGGTTCCTCCTGGTGCTGGTCTGGGGGGCGACGGCGCCGCTCCGGGGCCTGTGGCAGGACGACGTGTCGCTGCTCTCCATGGCGCTCGCCCGCCACCGGGTGGTGGGCGCGTTCGCGCCGGCCGGCAGCCCGCTGCGGCGGCTCCTGGTGCTGCCTTTCATCCTCGCCAAGCTCACCCCCCATCCCGTGCTCGCGCTGCAGCTCACGGTGGGCGCGCTGTGGCTGGGGCAGGCGCTGGCGGCGGGCTGGATCGCCGGACTGCTGATGCCGGGGCGCCGCGTCACCCGTCTCCTGGTGGTGGCGCTGACGCTGACCGCGACCGGCGACTATCTCACCGACAGCATGACGTCGATCGGCTATCAGGTCGGCGTGCTCACGCTGCTCCTGGCGGTTGGCTGCGGCCTGCGCCACCTGGTCCGGGGCGAGGACGAAGGCGCCGGAAAGAACCCCCGCGGCGGCGGCGGCTGGCTGGTGGCCTCCGCCGCGAGCCTGGGCGCCAGCCTCTGGACGGTCGACGTGGCGATCCCGGCGCTGCCGTTCCTGCCGCTGCTCCTGACCTGGCGCGCGGGAATCCGGCCGCGCAGCCGGCGGGTGGCGCTGCTCGTGCTGCTCGCCACGTGGGGCATCGTGGTGGCGCCGGTCGCGGTGCTGGAATGGCGCTTCCTGCACGATCCTCAGAGCTACGGCGCGGCCGTCCTGCGGCCGCTGCCGCCGGGCGAGATCGCGAGCCGGGCGCTGGCGCTGTGGGGCGAGAACTTCGCCCCGTGGCGGTGGGTCTTCGCCCGGCCGGACTGGTACCCGCGGCCAGCTGCCGCCATCCCCGCCGCCGCCATGGCGCTCGGCGGCTGCCTCGCCGCCGCCGCCCTGGCGCTGCGCCTGCGGCCGGCGCTGGCGGCGAGCGGACTGGCGGAGAGCGGACCCGCGGCGGAAGCCGCGTCCGCGATGGCAGGCATTGCCGAGTCCAGGTCCGCGGCAGCGCCCGCGGCCGGGGCGGCGCCGGCGCCGAAGCCGGAGGCGGCCGGCCGGGTCCTGCTGCTGGCCGCGCTCCTGGCGGTGATGGCGCTGGCCGCCAACGCCGCCTATGCCTACCTCCCCTTCGCCGACATCCACTACCGCACGCAGCTGGCGTCAAGGATCTGGACGTCGCTGGCGCTGGGCATCCTCGCCGGCTGGGCCGCGGAACGATGGCGGCGACCGCGATGGCCGCGGGCGCGGCTGGCCGCGCTCGCCGTGCCGGTGCTGTTCGTGGGGCTGGGAGCCTGGGGAGGGCTGGAACGTCAGGACCTCTACCTCGCCACCTGGCGCCTGCACCAGCGCGAGCTGCTGTCCATCGTCACCGCGGTGCCGGCGCTGCGCCCCGGCGCGGTGATGGTGCTGCGCGGCGAGCCCGCTCACCCGGCGTTTCTGGCCACCCAGGCGGACTACCTGGCGCAGTCGTGGCTGGCGCTGCTCTACCACGAGCCGGCCACGCGCTCCCTGCGGCTGGCGCCCGGCCGGCGGACGGGCTGCCAGCCCACGCCGCGCGGGCTCGACTGCTGGCACGAGCGCCAGGCCGCCTGCTTCGCCGCCCACACCTGCGCGCCGGACCATCTCGACTACGACCGCATCGTCGTCCTCGACTTCGACGAGAAGGAGGGCGTGTACCGGCTGCGGCGGTCGCTGGCCGGCGATCCGCTGGCCGCCGGCGCCGAAGGCGCCGCGGCGGCCTACCGCCCGGAGGCCAGCATCGTGCGCCAGCCCCTCTCGACGGCCCAGCGCCGGCTGCTGCTGCTGAGGTAGGCGGTCCAGGCGCCTCCAGGCAGAAGCCTGGCTTTCCGGCATCGTCGGGCACGGGTCGAGAGGTTCGACGATCGAGCTCAAGCCACACCCGGGTCGGACCTTACCGTCCTCTTGTCGAGGTTGCAGGCGACGCCGAGCGCCGCTACAGTAACCTGGAGACGAGCGTGAGCCCTGCGCTGGAAAGGCCCGTCCCGATGACATCCGGATCTGCATCCGCCTCTGCCTCGATCGACGAGAAGATCAAGGAGCTGGGGGACTGGCGCGGGAAGACGCTGGCGAAAGTGCGCGCGGTCATCCACCAGGCGGACCCCGAGATCGTCGAAGAGTGGAAGTGGGGGGGGACACCCGTCTGGTCCCACGGCGGCATCGTCTGCACCGGAGAGACGTACAAGAGCGTCGTCAAGATGACGTTCGCCAAGGGGGCCGCGTTGCAAGACCCTTCAGGTCTCTTCAACTCCAGCCTCGACGGCAACGTCAGGCGCGCCATCGACCTCCGCGAAGGCGAGAAGGTCGATGAGGCGGCCTTGAAGGATCTCATCCGCGCCGCGGTGGCGCTCAATCTCCAGGGCAAGAGCAAGCCGAAGCCGCGGCGAGCGAGCAGCAAGCGGGCCGGCTAGCCCAAGCGCCTTTCCCAAGCCTCCAGGCCTTTTCCGGGGCTCCAGGAGAGCCGGGCAGGGCCCGGCGTCTCCAGGAACCCGGGAAAGCGGTCGGCCTTCCAGGTCAGGTGTACAGCGGGTTGGGCTTGTCGGCGTCCACGCCCTGGTCGGCGAGCGCCTGGCGCGCCACCTGGCAATCGACGGCGCCGCGCTGCGCCAGCTGCCGCAGGGCCGCGACCACGATGTGCTCGGCATCGACCTCGAAGAAGCGGCGCAGCGCCTCGCGCGTGTCGCTCCTGCCGAAGCCGTCGGTGCCGAGCGAGAACAGGCGGCCGGGGAGCCAGCGCGCGATCTGATCGGGCAGCAGCTTCATGAAGTCCGAGACCGCGACGATCGGCGCCTCGTCGTCCTGGAACAGCGACACCACGTAGGGCACCCGCTGCGGCTCGCCGGGGTGCAGCATGTTCCAGCGCTCGGCGTCCAGGGCGTCGCGGCGCAGCTCCTTGTAGCTGGTGGCGCTCCACACGTCGGCCGCCACGCCGTAGCGCGAGGCCAGGATCTCCTGGGCGCGCAGCGCCTCGCGCAGCAGCGACCCGCTGCCCAGCAGGTGGACGCGCGGCGGCTGGGGCGCCGGCTTCTTGCCGGGCTTCTTGCCGGCGGGAGGCGTGGCGGCGCCGAGGCCCTCGGGCGCGGGCCTGAAACGGTAGAGGCCCTTGAGGATGCCCTCGTCCGCCCCCTCGGGCTTGGGCGGCATGGGGTAGTTCTCGTTGTAGAGCGTGATGTAATAGAAGATGTCCTCGCGCTCCTGGTACATGCGGCGCAGCCCGTCGCGGATGATGACCGCGATCTCGAAGGCGAAGGCGGGGTCGTAGGCGAGCAGGTTGGGGACGGTCGCGGCCAGCAGGTGGCTGTGGCCGTCCTCGTGCTGCAGCCCCTCGCCGTTGAGCGTCGTGCGCCCCGAGGTGCCGCCGAGCAGGAAGCCGCGGGTGCGCTGGTCGGCCGCCGCCCAGATCAGGTCGCCGATGCGCTGGAAGCCGAACATCGAATAGAAGATGAAGAACGGGATCATGTCCCGCCCGTGGGTGGCGTAGGAGGTGCCGGCGGCGATGAAGGAGGCCATCGAGCCGGCCTCGGTGATCCCCTCCTCCAGGATCTGGCCGTCCTGCGCCTCGCGGTAGTAGAGCAGCATCCCCTTGTCCACCGGCTCGTAGTTCTGGCCGACGTGCGAGTAGATGCCGAACTGGCGGAACAGCGACTCCATGCCGAAGGTGCGCGCCTCGTCCGGCACGATCGGCACCACCAGGCGGCCGATCTGCTTGTCCTTCATCAGCTGGTTGAGCATCTGGACGAAGACCATGGTGGTCGAGACGTCGCGGTTGACCCCCTCGTGGAAGGTCTTCCACAGCTCCTCCTGGGGCAGCGGCAGGGGGGCGGTGCGCACGCGGCGGCGCGGCAGCGGGCCGCCCAGGGCGCGGCGGCGCTCCCGCAGGTACTGGATCTCGTCGCTGTTCTCGGCCGGGCGGAAGAACGGCGTCTCGTGCAGCTCCTTGTCGCTCACCGGGATGTCGAAGCGGTCGCGGAAGTGGCGCAGCTCGTCGTCGTTGAGCTTCTTCTGCTGGTGGGTGATGTTCTTGCCCTCGCCCGCCTCGCCCAGGCCGTAGCCCTTGACCGTCTTGGCCAGGATCACGGTCGGCAGGCCGCGCTGGGTGATGGCGGCGCGGAACGCCGCGTGCACCTTGGCCGGGTCGTGGCCGCCGCGCCGCAGCCCCTTGAGATCCTCGTCGGTGTGGTCCTTGACCAGGTCGAGCAGCTGCGGGTAGCGGCCGAAGAAGTCCTGGCGGATGTAGGAGCCGGGCTCGACCACGTACTTCTGGTACTGGCCGTCCACCACCTCGTTCATCCGCTGCACCAGCAGGCCCGTGCGGTCGGCCTCGAGCAGCGGGTCCCACTCGCTGCCCCAGACCACCTTGAGCACCAGCCAGCCGGCGCCGCGGAAGGCGGTCTCCAGCTCCTGGATGATCTTGCCGTTGCCGCGCACCGGGCCGTCGAGGCGCTGGAGGTTGCAGTTGACGACAAAGATGAGGTTGTCGAGCTTCTCGCGCGCCGCCATGGTGATGGCGCCCAGGGTCTCGGGCTCGTCGGTCTCGCCGTCGCCGAGGAACGCCCAGACGCGCCGCCCCTGGTGCGGGCGCAGGCCGCGGTCGCGCAGGTAGCGGTTGAACTTCGCCTGGAAGATGGCGGTGATCGGCGACAGCCCCATCGACACCGTGGGGAACTGCCAGAAGTCCGGCATCAGCCAGGGGTGCGGATAGGAGGAGAGGCCGCCGGTGCGCTCCAGCTCGCGGCGGAAGCCCTCCATCTGCTCCAGGGTGAGGCGCCCCTCGACGAACGCCTGGGCGTAGATGCCGGGCGAGGCGTGGCCCTGGAAGTAGACCAGGTCGCCGCCGAAGCCGTCGTCCGACAGGGCGTCGGCGCCGCGCAGGAAGTGGTTGAGGGCCACCTGGTAGAGCGTGGCGGCGGAGGCGAAGGTGGCGATGTGGCCGCCCAGGCCGGGGAACTTCTTGTTCGCCCGCACCACCATCGCCATGGCGTTCCAGCGCACGATGCTCTTGATCCGACGCTCGATGTCGCGGTCGCCCGGGTAGGGCGGCTCCTTCGATGCCGGGATGGTGTTGATGTAGGGCGTGTTGGCGGTGAACGGCAGGCTCACGTCGCGCTCGTAGCCCTTCTCCAGGAGCTTCTGGAGCAGGAACTGGGCGCGCTGGTGCCCGCCGCGGTCCACCACCTGGTCGAGCGCCTCCAGCCATTCCTGCGTCTCACCCACATCGCTATCCTGCTCCCCGCCGGTGTACCAATTGAGCGGGGCCCTGTATCCGTCTCTCATCCGCGACGACCTCCTCTGATGGAAAGCTCCGGGGAGGCCAAGGCGCCTGCCAGGGCGCCCGAGGCGCCGCAACGCGGCATCTCCCTCCCCCACGGCACCCACGAGGGATGCCGACCGCCAAGGTTCTCATGTCCGGCCCGGGGTGCCAAGCGGCGCCCTGGCGGCCTCCGCGCGGCGGGCACGACAGGGTACATCGGGCAACGGCCGGGTGACGGTTTCTTGACCGAGAGGGCTCGGCGCGGCTGTGACACCGCCGGGGCGCCGGGAGCTATCGTGATATCATCCAGTCATGGCACAGCTCGTGGTCCGCCGGCTCGACGATGACGTGAAGGCCAAGCTGCAGCGCCGAGCCCGCCGTCACGGCCGCAGCACAGAGGAGGAAGTGCGGGACATCCTCCGCAACGCCGTCCGGAACGAGGGCAGCGCACGCGCGCCGCTCGGTTCCCGGCTCGCCGCTCGCTTCGCCGGCGCAGGGCTCGGCGACGAGATCCCCGAGTTGCGCGGACAGCCGGCCCGCCCGGCCAGCTTCGAGTCGTGATCCTTCTCGACACCAACGTGATTTCGGCCCTCATGCGTCACGAGCCGGACCCGGTCATCGTCGAGTGGCTCGACGGCCTGCCGGCGGAGTCCGTTTGGACGACCTCGGTCACCGTCTTCGAGGTCCGCTTCGGCCTGGAGCTGCTCGCCCCTGGACGGCGCCGCAGGGCCCTGGAGGCCGCCTTTGCCCAGACGCTCGCCGAGGACTTCGAGGACCGTGTGCTGTCTTTCGATGTCCCCGCCGCACAGTTCGCCGGCCGCATCGCGGCACAGCAGCGCCGCTCCGGCCGCACGGTCGAGATGCGCGACGTCCAGATCGCCGGCATCGCAGCGGCCCGCAAGGCGACCCTCGCCACCCGCAACCTCCGGCATTTCGAAGGGCTCGGCCTGAAGCTGGTGGACCCATGGGGTCTCCAGAGCGCTCCGGACGGATGATCCGGCAGCGGCGGGCTGGCGCAGCTTCGGCCTGGCCCGCCCGGTCGAGCCGTGCGGCCTCCCGTGCTCCGGGCTAGACGCGGCAGGCGCGGCGGATCAGGTTGGCGGTGATGCGCTGGACGCGGCGGTCGGGGCCCTGGGTGCGCACGCGGCGGAAGGCCGGCGGCACGAAGCCGGGTGGGGATGCGAGGCCGCTTGCCCACCAGCAGGTGGCGGCGTTGAAGACGAAGTTGCCCTTGGGGCCGGGGTAGACCGTGGCGGTGTAGGTGGGGCCGGGGCCGTACTGGTGGAGGGGGCCCTGGGCGACGATCTCCAGGCCGGGGATGGGCGCGGCGTTGCCGTGCCACTCCCAGCCGACCAGGTTGGGGATGCGGTCGCCGTCGGCCATCCCCGTGTGCTCGAAGAGCCAGTGGCGCGAGCGGGTGCAGATCCAGTCCCCGGTGCCGGTCAGGGGGTAGCCGCTGCGGGCGCCGACCAGGCGCGACTCGTCGGGGCCGTTGTGACGGAGCTGTGACAGCTCGGGGAACTCGCCGGCCACGTTGCGCGGGTCGATCGGGCCGTACTGGCCGATGCGGCGGATGGCGCGGAGCGGGCGGCCGGCGGCGCCGAGGTGGTAGTCGATCACGCCGTAGCAGGCGTTGCCGGAGAGGAAGGCGAGGTTGACCCCGGCGTCGCGCGCCGCCGTCACGTTGCGGTGCATGGCGAGCGACCAGTACTCGTCGTGCCCGACGGAGAGCCACAGGCGGGCGCGCAGCAGGTCGCCGTCGCCGGTGTGGGTGTCGGCGTTGGCGGTGTAGGAGACGTCGAAGCCCTGCTGCTCCAGCCAGAAGGCGGCCGGGAACTCCCACAGCAGGAACTCGCCCGAGCCCTGCGACAGCGGCGCGTCGATGAGCTGGCAGTACTTGCCGTAGGGGCGGTCCCAGCTCACCCGCACGCCGGGACCCCAGTACCAGACCTTCTGCCCGTTGTCGTAGAGCGAGAACCAGGTGGGCCAGCGGTTGTAGGCCGCCCAGGTGTTGGTGCTGCACTGGAAGAGGACGTCGCAGGGGCGGTCGTCGCGCACGATGAAGACGACGTAGCTCTGCACGCCGTCGCGCCGGGCGGTCAGCTTGCCGAGGTAGACCCCGCTCGGCCAGTCGGCGCTCTGCGGGATGGTGATCCCGGCCGCCGGCTCCCAGCGGCACTCGCGCAGCCGCTCGGGGCCGATCTCGGGCAGCGGCTGGGGTGTGCCGTGGAACGGGCCGAGCTGCAGCAGGTGGCGGCCCCCCTTGCCGCCGTAGTACCCGAGCCGGTACAGGTCGAGGACGAAGGGCGACGGCGGATCGGTCGAGACCATGAAGGAGAGCTTCTCGCCAGCGGCGACGCTGGTGGCCGAGCAGTAGCCCTCGATCCACGGGCAGCGGAAGCGCGCCGCCGGATCGACGCGGGTGCTCGCGAGCATCCAGTCGGTGGTGCCCGGCCGCTCGTTCTCCGCGCGGATCAGGTCCGGGCTGGCCGGCGCCCGCCGGCGGCAGCCCTCCAGGCCGAGCGTCGCGGCCAGCCCCGCGGCCGTGGCCGCAGGGGCGGGGCCGAGGGCGCCCACCGCCTCCAGGGCACCGAGCGGCGCCAGCGGCGCCAGGGCGGAGCCCATTCCCACGGCAGCGGCACCCTTGAGCAGCTCGCGGCGGTCGAGCGTGAGCGCGCCCGGTGCCGGCGGACCTGACAGGGATCGGCGTTCGGCAGGCATGACGCTGCCGATTCTATCCTTGCGCCACCAAGGCGCTCTGCTCAACAAACGGCCCTGGGAAAGGGAGATAGAATCCGCCGGCCATGACCTTGCCGCAACCTGCCGAGCCGCAGGCAGAGCCCGCGCCGCCCGCTCGCACCGCGACGCCTGGCGCGTCGCCGCAGGTGTCGGTGGTGATCCCGGTCTACAACGCAGCGGCTTCGCTGGCCGAGCTGTGCGAGCGGCTGACGGCGGCGCTTCCCGGCCTTGCCGCTTCGTCGGAGGTGGTGCTGGTCAACGACGGCAGCCGCGATGGCAGCTGGGAGATCATCCGCGAGCGGGCCGCCCGGCCGGCGGCCGGGCGCGGGCCGCGGGTGCGCGGCATCGACCTGATGCGCAACTATGGGCAGCACAACGCGCTGTTGTGCGGCATCCGGGCGGCGGCCGGGGCGGTGATCGTCACCATGGACGACGACCTGCAGCATCCGCCGGAGGAGATCGGGCGCCTGCTGGAGGCGCTCGGCGACGAGGTGGACGTGGTCTACGGCACGCCGCTCGCCGAGCAGCACGGCCTGTGGCGCGACCTCGCCTCGCGCGCCACGAAGCTGGTGCTGGAAGGCGCCATGGGCGCCGCCGTCGCCCGCCGGGTGAGCGCCTTCCGCGCCTTCCGCGCCGAGCTGCGGGGCGCCTTTGCCCAGTACGGCAACCCCTACGTGTCGATCGACGTGCTGCTCACCTGGGCCACCACGCGCTTTGCCGCGGTGCCGGTGCGCCACGAGCCGCGGCGGGCCGGCAGGTCCAATTACACCTTCAGGATGCTGGCGCGCCACGCCCTCAACATGGTCACCGGCTACTCGGTCGGCCCGCTCCAGCTGGCCAGCCTGGTCGGCTTCGCCTCGACCCTGCTCGGCCTGCTCGTGCTGGTCTACGTGGTGGGCCGCTACCTGATCCAGGGCACGACGGTGCCCGGCTTCCCCTTCCTCGCCTCGGTCATCGCCATCTTCGCCGGCGCCCAGCTGTTCACCCTCGGCATCATGGGCGAGTACCTGGCGCGCATGCACTCCCGCCTCATGTCGCGCCCGGTCTACAGCGTGCGCCGCGAGACGCACGGAGAGCCGGGCTGAGCGGCCGCGGGGCAAGGACCGCGGCGGAAAGGCAGGAGATGCCGGGACCGCCGGGATTGCCGGAGCCGCCGGAGCCGCCGGAGATGCCGGGGCCGTTGGGATTGCGGGAGCTGCCGGAGCCGCCGGAGATGCCGGGGCCGCCGAAGGTGTCGGAGATGCCGGAGTCGCCGGAGACACTGGAGCCGGTGGATGAGCCCTGCGAGCTGCTCGCCTGGGACAGCGAGCACTTCGGCCGCCGCATCGGCCGGGTGCGCGGCGGGCGGCTCACCCCCGCCCTGGTGGCGCGCATCGACCGATGGGCGGCGCACCACGAGATCGAGTGCCTCTACCTCCTGGCCGATCCTGGCGACCGCGACACGCCGCCGCTGGCCGCCGCGAGCGGGTTCCGCCTGGTGGACGTGCGGATCACCCTGGAGCGCCGCGGCGGGACCGCGGGCGAAGGAGACGACTTCCAGGAGATCGTGCCGGCCGCGGCCGGAGCCGGTGGCTCCTCAGCCGGCGGGAAGGACTCCGGCCGCGGTGCCGGACCGCGGCCGGCGCCGGCGATCCGCCTCGCCACCGCGGCGGACCTGCCGGCGCTGCGGCGCCTGGCCGCGGTCAGCCACCACGATTCGCGCTTCTACTTCGATCCGCACTTCGACCGCGCGCGCTGCGATGCGCTCTACGCGGCGTGGATCGAGAAGAGCTGCCGCGATCTGCACGGGGTGGTGCTGGTGGCCGAAACCTCCTCCACCGGCAGCGCGCCGGGCCGCGCCAGACCCGCCGATCCGCCGGAAAGCGCCAGATCGACCGGCTTGCCAGACACCGCCAGCTCTGCCCTGGCGCCAGATACCGCCAGCGCTGCCCAGGTGCCAGACACCGCCGGATTCGCTGGCGCACCGGACCTCGCCGGTTCAGCCGGCTCGCCGGGAGCGACCGCGCCGGGCGAGGGGCCGGCGGATTCCATGATCGCCGGCTACGTGACCGCCGCCGTCGAGCCGGACGGCGCCGGCCGGATCGGCCTGCTGGCCGTGGCCGCGGCGGCCCAGGGGCAGGGGACCGGAGGCCGGCTGGTCGCGGCCGCCTGCGGTTGGCTCGCCGCCCGCGGCGCCGCGCCGGTGCGGGTCGTCACCCAGGGACGCAACCTGCGCGCGCAGCGGCTCTACCAGCGCTTCGGCCTGCGCACCGGCGCGGTGGAGCTGTGGTATCACCGCTGGTCGGGCGGCACCGCGCGGCGCCCGGCGGTGCCGGGGTGGGAATGAGCCTGGCACCCGCTTCTCCAGGTGCGCGCACCGCCTTCTCCACCGGAGCTCCACCCGCGCCGAGGCCGCGGGCTCGCGCCGCGGACCGGCGGCCACGGGAGAGACGGCTCGGTTGACGGCGCGGGAGCCTGCCCGATGAGCGAGATCGACATCCCCTTCAACCGTCCCGCCGTGACCGGCGACGAGTGGCGCTACATGCGCGAGGCCGCCGCGGCCGGGCGCCTGTCGGGCGACGGCGCGTTCTCACGCCGCTGCCAGGCGCTCCTGGAGGAGGAGCTGGGCGCCGCGCGGGTGCTGCTCACCACCTCGTGCACCCACGCGCTGGAGATGAGCGCGCTGCTGCTCGACGTGGCGCCCGGCGACGAGGTGATCCTGCCGTCGTTCACCTTCGTCTCGACGGTCAACGCCTTCGCGCTGCGCGGCGCGCGGCCGGTCTTCGCCGACATCCGCGCCGACACGCTCAACCTCGACGAGCGGCAGCTGCCGCGGCTCATCGGCCCGCGCACCCGCGCCATCGTGCCGGTGCACTACGCCGGCGTGGGCTGCGACATGGCGGCGATCGGGGAGCTCGCCGGCCCGCGCGGCATCGCGGTGGTGGAGGACAACGCCCACGGCCTCTTCGGCCGCTATCGGGGCAGGAAGCTGGGCAGCTTCGGCTGCCTGGCGACGCTCTCCTTCCACGAGACCAAGAACGTCAGCTGCGGCGAGGGCGGCGCGCTGATCGTCAACGACCCGCGCTACGCCGAGCGCGCCGAGATCGTGCGCGAGAAGGGCACCAACCGCGGCCAGTTCTTCCGCGGCATGGTGGACAAGTACACCTGGGTGGACATCGGCTCCAGCTATCTCCCCTCCGATCTGCTCGCCGCCTGGCTGCTCGCCCAGCTCGAGGCGCGCGACCGCATCCAGGAGGCGCGGCGCCGCCTCTGGGAGCGCTATGCGCGGGAGCTCTCGGGGTGGGCGGCGGCGAGCGGCACCCGCCTGCCGGTGGTGCCCGCGGACTGCGAGCAGCCCCATCACCTCTTCTACCTGCTCCTCCCCTCGCTCGCCGCCCGCCAGGCGCTGATCGCCCATCTGCGCAGCCGCGGCATCCTGGCCGTCTTCCACTACGCGCCGCTGCACCTGTCGGAGCACGCCCGCAGGATCGGGGCCGGCGGCGGCGACTGCCCGGTCGCCGCCGACGCCGCCGACCGCCTGCTGCGGCTGCCGCTGTTCTTCGATCTCGCGGACGCCGACCAGTCGCGGGTCATCGCCGCCGTGCAGGCGTTTCAGCCCTGAAGGAAGATCGGCCCGCGGCAAAAGATGCGCGGAGCCCTCCGGAGAGGGCCCCGCGGAATCGAGGAGTGAACCAGCGCCGGCACCGAGCTGATCGCACCTGCGGCCGGTCCGTGGACGTGGGGGGAGGACCTTCAATCCGCCTGCAGTACGCGCCCCGCAGTCGAATCGCCGTGCTCAGGTGGCCGGCCAGTGCCGGCGCCACTCTGCTGGACGGAGGGAACCTGCGGTCGGTTACATGCCTGGCCGCAAAAACTCGCGACGCGAGGTTTCGGCGGCAGCTCAGTTGACCTGCGGCTGGATGGGCGCGCCGAACAGCTCGCGGCCGAGGGCGTCCAGCTGATCGAGGAAGCGCGGCTCGAGGGCGGCGCGCTCGGCCTCGGTCAGGAAGGACTGGCGCAGGCCGGCGAGGGCCAGGCCGGCGAGCTGGTCGGCGTCGTAGCCGAAGGTCTGGCCCAGGCGCAGGTACTCGCGGGTGAGGTTGGTGTTGAAGAAGGCCGGATCGTCCGAGTTGACCGACAGCTGGAGGCCGCTGCGGTAGAGCGCGTCGAACGGGTGGGCCGCGAGGTCGGCGACGACGCCCAGGCAGAGGTTGGAGCTCGGGCAGACCTCCAACGGGATGCGCCGGCGGCGCAGCTCGGCGACCAGCTCCGGGTCCTCCAGCACCCGCACGCCGTGGCCGATGCGCTCGGCACCGCAGACCTCGAGCACCGAGCGCACCGACTCCGGCCCGGAGTGCTCCCCGGCATGGGCTACCCGGTGCAGCCCGCCGGCCGCCGCGGCCTCGAAGTGGCGGCGGAACGGCTCGTTGGCGAAGCGCGCCTCGCTTCCCGAGAGGCCCAGCGCCACCACGCCGCGGCCGCGGCCGGCGAGCGCCCACTCGAGCGTCTGGTCGGCCGCCGCCGGCCCGACATTGCGCACCACGTCGGGGATCAGGCGCATGACGACGCCGAAATCGCGCTCGCCGTCGGCGATCGCCTCGGCCATCGCGGCCAGCACCTCGCCGCCGTTGACGCCGTTGGCGAGATGGGTCGAGATGGTGAAGTGGACCTCGCAGTAGAGGACGTTCTGCATCGCCTGCTCGGCGAGGAAGTCGCTCGCCAGCAGCTTGAAGTCCTCCGGCGCGCGCAGGGCGCGCGAGCAGGTGAGGTAGACCTGCACGAACTGCTCGAAGTTGCGGAAGCGGAACCAGCGCTTGAGGCCCGCCTCGTCGGCGGCCGGCAGCTCCACGCCGTTGCGGCGCGCCAGCTCGATCAGCACCGAGGGCCGCATCGCGCCCTCCAGGTGCACGTGCAGCTCCACCTTCGGCATGCGCAGCAGGAAGCGGTCGAGGCTCATCGGACGCAGCGGAGGTCGGGGCCGGGGTGAGAACGCGCCGCTCATGCCGGTGGCCCGGCGGCCCCCATGCGGCTCACCGCCGCGGCCTCGTCGCGGCCACCGCGCCGCTCCCCGGACCAGGCCGGGAGTGGGCGGCCCCCGCGGGCGGCGGCAGGTGGCGGCCGAGCCGGGCGAGCACCGGCGCCGGCACCAGGCCGCTCAGGTCGCCGCCCAGGGAGAAGACCTCCTTGACCAGGCGGCTGGACAGGTAGCTGAACTCCTCCTTCGGCGCCATGAAGACGGTCTCGACGCGCGGGTTCAGCCGGCGGTTCATCAGCGCCATCTGGAACTCGTACTCGAAGTCGGAGACCGCGCGCAGGCCGCGCACCACGATGCGGGCGCCGACCTCGTCCATGAAGTCGACCAGCAGGCCGGAGAAGCTCTCCACCACGCACGGGCTGCCGGCGGCGCCGTCGCCCTCGCCGAGCAGCTCGCGGATGATCTCCAGCCGCTCGTCGACGCTGAACAGCGCCCGCTTCGCCTCGTTGCGCAGCACCGCGATGACCAGGCGGTCGAACAGCGGCCGGCAGCGCTCGATCAGGTCGAGGTGGCCGTTGTGGATGGGGTCGAAAGACCCCGGATAGACGGCGATGCGCTCGCTCATCGCTCCCTTTGCCGCTTCCCGCGCGTGCCGATCACCGCTTTGCGGTGAGGTCGAACGTCACGACATTGTATGCGGCATCGGTGACCCGCAACAGCAGGAGCTTGCCGCGCGCCGCCTCCGCCGCGTCGATCACCACCGTGAGCGTCTGGCCGTCGAGCAGCCCGGCGGTGGCCGCCGGCTTCCAGGCGGCGGCGTCGACGCTCCACACCGCCTCGCGGATCGGGCTCCAGGCGTCGTGCACGGTGACGCGGAGGTTGCCGCCGATGCGCTCGACGCTGGTGAGGACGGGCGGCGCGTGGTCGATCAGCACCGGGTCGCTGATGCGCTGGCTGGAGAGCGCGGCGGCCGGGTCGTTGGACAGCCGGTCCGATGCCGTCAGCCGGAAGCGGTAGAGGCCGTCCGGCAGCACGGTGGCGTCGAAGCTGTAGTGGTCCTCCTCCAGGTCGGCCGCCACCTTGAGCCAGGGGTCGGTGTCGGGCGCCGCCGCCGGCCGGAAGTCGAGGTCGTACACCAGCGTGTCCTCGTTGGGATCGGTGGCGGTCCAGCGCAGGGTCTGGAAGCCCGCCTTCCATAGAGCCTTGGTGCGCCCGGCGCCGAGATCGTCCCCGCTCGGCACCCCCACCGGCACGAAGATCCCCTCGCGGTTCGGATGTGCCGGCTCGTAGACCTGGTTGGAGGGGTTGAAGGAGGACGGGACCAGGATCTGGCCGGGGTCGAGGGCCGCCAGCGCCGTGATGCGCGGCGCCAGGTTCTCCTGGCGGTAGGAGAGCTCGGTCGAGTAGAGGACCGGCGACGGCGCGCCGTCGCCGCCGCCGGCGCGCAGCTCCACCCGCCACTGCACGAAGCGGCCGCGCGGCAGCTCGGCGAGCGGCAGCTCACCGCCCAGGACCGCCGCCCCCTCGCCCGCGGCGCCGGGCTCGGCCGGCGGCTCCGGCGGCGTCCACCAGGGCGACCAGGAATCGTCGGGGAGGGCGCTCATGCCGCTGCGCAGGGTGAAGCGCACGCGCGCCCCCGCGGGCAGCTCGCCGCGCCAGCGGAAGCTGCCGAAGCGGGACAGGAGGCCGGCGTCGAGCGGCGCGCTGGTGTAGGTGCCGCGGCGCTCGGTGCCAGCGGCGAGCCGGTAGAACGCGGCGCCGTTGGTGGTGGCGAGCGCCGGTCCCGCGTCGCCGGGCAGCAGGGCGACGATCTGGCGGTCGTCCAGCTCCTCGTCCATCTCCATCCGGCCGCCGGCATAGCTGTAGAGCTTGCCGTCCGGGCCGGTCGCCACCCACAGCCGGTCCTGCTGCCAGCGCAGACCGAAGACGGTGTCGAGGGTGAAGGTCCAGAGGGTCTCGACCCGGCCGTCCGGGGCGATGCGCAGCAGCTCGCTGCGCGGGCCGGTGGCGTTGGCGCGGCGGCTGCCGAAGCCGGCGAAGGCTCCCTCGCCCGCCTCCTCCGGCACCGCCGCCGCC
>JASLEW010000643.1 GCA_030150965.1 Thermoanaerobaculia bacterium
TGCGCCGCCGCTCCCGCGGCGCGGCGCAGGGCGACCGGGGCCAAGGGGGCTGCCGCGGCGCGCCGGGCGTCGGGCGCGTCGGGCGCGTCGGGCGCTAGACTGTACGGATGCGCCGCCTGAGCCTGGTCACGCTGCTGATCCTGCTCGACGCCGGCCTGGTCCTGGTGGCCGTCGCCGGGATGGCGGCCGGCGCGGTGCGGGAGCTGCGCCAGCTGACGGACCGCGACGCCCTCCTGCGGGTGGACGCCGGGGCGCAGGGCGCGGCGGCGGCGATCGAGCGCGCCGGGGTCCGCGCCGTGGAATCGGCGCGGCTGGCCGCCGGCCTGCCAGTGCTGGCGAGGGGCGCCATGCCAGGCGATCCGGCCGCTCTGGTGGAGTGGCTGGAGCGCATCCGCGTCCGCGGTCAGCTCACCGGCTGCGCGCTGCTCTCCGCCGGAAGGCCGCTGGCAACGGCCGGGCCGGCTCTTCCCTGGACGGCGCTGCGGCGTCCGGGCGGCGGCGCGTCGCTGATCGCCGCGGCCGACGGCACGCTGATCCTCGGCGGCACGGCGGCGTCCGGGCAGGACGGCGGCCCCGGCGGCGCGCCGGGGGTGGCTGCGGCGCCGGTCGCCGCCGACCTAAGTGCGCCGGTCACTGCCAATGCTCCCGGCAGTCCCGGCATCGACAGTGACGGCAGTTCCGGGAGGCCCGGCAGTTCTGGCAATCTGGGCGGTTCCGGCAGCAACGGCAGTCGCGGCAGTTCTGACGATCCCCGCGGTCCCAGCAGTTCCGGCAGTCCTGGCAGTTCCGGCAGTTCCGGCAGTCGTGGCAGTTCCGGCAGTTCCGGCAGTTCCGGCAGTCGTGGCAGTCCCAATAGTCCCGGCCGGCCTGGCCCTGCCGCGGGAGCGGCGCCGGCCGTCGAGGTGGTGACCGCCATGGTTCTCGATGCGGCCTACCAGCAGCGACTCGGCCGGCAGATCGGCCTGGCGGTCGAGGTGCTGAGCGCGCGCGAGGCGGCCCAGGCCGCGGCGCCGGCGGCGTTCCTGCGCGAGCGGGCGCTGGCGCTGCCGGCCGAGGGGCCTATGGCCGCACGCATCGAGGCCGAGGGCCTCTACGTCGCCGACCGGCCGCTCGCGGGACCCGACGGCGGCGCGGTGGGGCTGGTCGAGGCGAGCCTGCCGGCGGCGGCGGTCGATACCTCTCTCGCCGGCTTCACCCGGCGCCTGGTCCTCCTCGCGGTGTGCGTGGCGGCGCTCGCGACCCTGGCCTCGGTCGTAGGTGGAAGGTGGCTGGCGCGGCCGGTTCGCCAGCTGACGGGATCGGCAGCGCGCCTGGGACGCGGCGACCTCACCACCCCGATCGGCCGGGCGCCGGGGCGGGAGCTGGGAGGGCTCGCCGCCACCCTGGAGGAGACGCGGCGCCGGCTGCTGCGGCTCACCGTCGAGCTGCGCCGCCGCCAGGCCGAGGGCGAGACCGTGCTGGGCGGCATCGCCGAGGGCGTGCTGAGCGTCGACCGCGACCGCCGCATCCGCTACCTGAACCCGCAGGCGGCGGCGCTCCTCGGGATGCGCGAGGGCGACGCCCTCGGCCGCTTCTGCGGCGACGTGCTGAATCCGCGCGGCCCGGGCGGCGAGCGGCCGTGCGACGACGGCTGCCCGATCGTCCACGCCCGCTTCCGCGGCAGCGCCCGCGCCACCGAGCAGCTGCAGCTGGCCGGCGGCCGGCGCCGGTCGGTGGTCATCACCAGCGCCGGGCCGGTCGAGGACCGGCAGTTCCTGGTGCTGCGCGACGAGACCGACGTCGAGGTCGCCCGCCGCCAGCGCGACGCGGTCCTGGCCAACATCTCGCACGAGTTCAAGACGCCGCTCGCGGCGCAGCGGGCGTCGATCGAGCTGCTGCGCGACCAGCTCCTGGACGGCCGCCGCGGTGCCGGCGCCGACGAGCGAGGCGGCGAGCAGGGGAGGGAGCTGCAGGAGCTCGTGGTCTCCCTCGAGCGCGGCGGCCTGCGGCTCACCCAGCTGATCGACAACCTGCTGGAGAGCGTGCGCATCGAGTCCGGCCAGGACCGGCTGCGCCGCGGCCCGGTGGCGCTCGACGAGGTGGCGGAGGAGGCGGTCGAGATGACGGCGCCGCTCTTCGCCCAGCGCCGGCAGCGGGTGGAGATGGACCTTCCCTACCCGATGCCGCCGGTCGAGGGCGATGCCCCGCGCCTCACCCAGGTGCTGGTGAACCTCCTCGCCAACGCGCAGAAGTTCGCGCCGGCCGGCTCGGTCCTGACCGTCGGCGGCCGGGTGAACGCCGCGACGGTCGAGCTGTGGGTGGACGACCAGGGCCCCGGCCTGCCGGCGGGGGCCGAGTCGGGCCGCGAGCTCTTCCGCCGCTTCGTGCGCTCGCCGGAGGCGCTGGGCGAGCCGGAGCAGAGCGGCATGGGCCTGGGGTTGTGGATCGTGCAGTCGATCGTCGAGCGGCACGGCGGCACGGTCGAGGCCGAGCGCCGCGCCCTGGACGGACCGGGCACCCGCATCCGCATCACCCTGCCGCGGGCGGACCAGGCGGA
>JASLEW010000651.1 GCA_030150965.1 Thermoanaerobaculia bacterium
GCCCCCACCGCCGCGCGCACCACCTCCCAGACCCGCAGCCCCGCCTCGTGCATGCCCCACCGCCGCAGCCTCTCGGCCATCAGGCCGAGCAGCAGCGCCGCCGCGCGCGCCTGCTGCCGCAGCACCAGCACCTCGGCCAGGTCGAGGCTCACCAGCGCGACCTCCTGCTTCCGTCCGGCGTCGGCCAGCTCCCGCCACGCCGCGGCCAGCCCCCGCTCGGCGGCGGCCAGCTCGCCCAGCCGCTGGCAGATCCGCGCCTCCAGCCAGGGCATCAGCAGCCGCGGCACGCTGTCGGCCAGCTGCCGGTAGAGGCCGCGCGTATCGTCGAGCAGCGCCAGCGCCGGCCAGCCCATCCCCCCGTCGTTGAGGAACCAGATCAGCGCATGCCGCGTCGCGAGATCGAGATGCACGTCGCGCCCGGGCTCGATCAGCGCCAGCGCCCGCTGCGCGGTGGCGGCGCCGGCAAACGGCCGCTCGTGACCGATCGCCACCGCCAGCCGCGACAGCGCCCGCCCCTCCTCGTGCCGCTCGCCCAGCGCCCGGTACATCCCGGCCGCCTGCCGCAGCCGCCGGGCGGCCCACCCGACCTCCCCCTGCGCCAGGTCGAGATCGGCCTCCAGGCAGAGCAGCGCCGCGCGCTCCTGCGCATCGCCGCTGCCCGTCTCGTGCGCCAGCCGGGCGCGCCCGAAGCAGCCGCGCGCCGCCTTGAGCCGCCCCTCCAGCCGCCGCTCCTGCCCCTCGACCATCCAGGCCCGCGCCCGCAGATCGCTCGCCTCGCTCGCCGGGTAGCGGTCCCTGGGCAGCCGCTCGGCGATCGCCAGCGCCAGCAGCCGCGCCTCGCCGGCGGACACCGACCGCCGCCCGTCGTCCTCCTCGGCGTCGTCGAGCAGCCGCGCCGCCACCTCCCACTGGTGGAACCGCGGATCGTCCATCACCAGCCGCAGCCGCCGGTGCCGCGCCGTGCCGCGCAGCGTCGCCCAACAGGCGGCCACCTGCAGCCGGTCCCGCCGGATCGCCGCCCGCCGCCCCGCCGTGCGCTCCAGGCAGCCGGCGACCAGCCCGTCGTAATCCTCCAGCTCGAGCGGCGGTGGGGGAGCGCCCTCCGCGGCCCCCGCGCCGCTCCCGGCGTCCGCCGTGGCGCCCGCCACCGCGGCCACCAGCGGCGCCACCTCCTCCGCCGCGGCGGCGCCGCGCAGGTACGCCAGGCACTCCGGGCACTGCGCCACCAGGTGCGCCACCACCAACTTGATCAGCGGCGGGTCGCCCAGCGTGCCGGCCATCATCCGGTCCAGCGTCTCGGTCGAGGGGTGGGTGAGAGTGGTCAGGGCGCAATCCTCCATGTCCAGAGCGGGGCGGATAGCCGCCCGTCTATAAGTACTAGTTACCGAGGCGTCAGATTTTGTGACACCCATCAAAATTGCGGGAAACACAAGTTCCCTAACAATCACAACTCCGCTTTAGGCAGAATTGCGTGATCGCTGCGCCCGCGACCGGGCGCCGGTTGCGCCAGGATCCCCCTCGCCCAAGCGGCCATCCGTGCGGCAGAGCGCCGGCCAGGGCGCGGCAGCACGGCCTCGTGCCCCGGCCAGGGCGCCTCACGTGCACCCCATCCAGCGCCCCCGCCGGTGCTCCATGCCGTCAGCCCGCGTGCCGGCCCGCACACGCCGCCAGCCCCCGCCTCCCCGCAGCGCTTGAACCGGCACCATCCGTCGCCTAAACTCGCAACCGAGCCCAAGGTCGCAGCGCTTGAGTACGTCCTGCGCCCCAGGCCGTGCGCCGCCGCCGCGCGCCCGGACGCCGTTCCTGCGAGCGCTCGCGGGCGCTCGCCCCGCGCGGCGCCCGGGACCGACCCGGGCACCGGCCTGCGCCAGCCCGAACCGACCGCGACCGCCGAGGAGCCCCGATTATGGACCGAGCATCCCGAGCCGACCGCGGCAGCACCGCGCGCGTCATGCCCGCCGACCGAGTCTTCCTCGAAGCCCGAGGCGCCGCCTCCCTCCGTGGCGCCCACACCTTCAGCCGCAGCGCCGTCCTCCACCGCGAGCTGCAGCTCCTCCGCGCCCTCCTCGACCACTACAACCCGCGCCGCACCGGGACCCTCCCCGAGCCGATGATCCGCCTGGCGGCCAGGCACCTGCCCGAGCCCTGGCTCATCAAGCCCTCCGGCGTCGACAACCTCGCCCTGCGCCTCCACGAGGCGCCGCACTTCGCCGCCGACGCCCGCGAGGCCGGCATCGACCCGGAGGCGATGATCGCCGCCATCAGAGCCCTGAGCTTCGGCGAGAAGGTGGCCCTCCTCGACCTCGCGGTGCAGGAGCAGGCGCCGGCGGCGGCGGCCCTGGAGGTGGCGGGGTGAGCGTGCTCGGACGCGGCAGCACGCCGCTCTCGGCGAGTCTGGCCCGCGGCCTCTGGTTGCGGGCGCCCGCATGAGGCCGCCGCGCACAGCGCGGCGAATCCGCGCTACGGCAAGCTTCGGTTGAGGCGAGAGCTGTCAGTGCAGGTCACGGGCATTCCTCCGCACGGAGCACTTCAGCAGTAGATCGAGAGCGCGATCGAAGGAGAAAATCCAGGGTTTGTCGGCACGCTCAGTGATGAACAGCGCACCATCTTCGGTTGTCGCGGTATCGAATCTGACGCCCTGCATATAGGAGTCGATGTCTTGAAAGTAGAGCCCGGCCGCGGCCGGGTCAAGATCGCGGCCGACAAACACCAGGGTGTCCATGGTCGGGATCAGCATGTCCTCGTCGACGTACCGGACTGCGAAATAGACATGGCCCTCGATCAGCTCCTCGGCTGACGCCGATTCTGCGATGGGCTTCAGATCCCTGGCCTCGAACCGCAAGATCTCAGCTCCAATCTATGGAGGCAGCGGCCCGGGCTCACCGGTACCGCCGCCGCCAAGGCACGCTGCCTGCACCTGCCAGCCGCGGCTCATTCACGATCCTCTGGCGACCGAATGGAACGAAGGAATTCAGCGGTCCGCTCACGGTTGACGCGGCGAAGCTCCTCATCCAGTTGGATGACCTCTTCTTCAAAAGCATCAGCCTTGCCTGAAGGAGGCTCCAGCGAGAGATAACCCTGCGCGCGAAGCGCGTGCACAATCGAGCTCACTCGGTCGGCGAGGTGGGGCACCAGGCTCCGCAGGGTGCCGGGATGCCTGCGCGCGGCGTCGGCGACGAGCGCCAAGAGCCCGCTCCCGAGGTCGGGGCACATCTTGAGGAAGGCGTGAAGCTCGCGGATCTCCTGGTCGTGCGCATCGAGCCTGTGCAACGCTTCGGCCCTCTGCGCCATGACCGGGACAGCGTCCGCATGGTCTCGCCGGACCTCGATGAGGAAGGCAGCGCTGAGCTCAAGAACCAGCTCAGGACGACCGTCGAGGTGAGCCAAGAAGATTCTATGGGAATACACTCGTCCCAGGAGCTCCGCGCGTTCCGCCGGCGACTCCGCGCTGGCAACCTCGTGCTGCAATCTCTCGAGCCGGCCATCCCAGTACGCATAGCTGCCTGCGTCTCCAGGCCGGTGCAGGCGGATGGCCTCGTCGATCGCACGCGCCACCTCCGCCTCCAGCTTGTCGGTAGGTTCAGAGGCCATGCGGATAGTAGTTGAGCCCACACCAATCAAAAGGCCAGGCGCCATTGGCCAGGCAGTTCCTGAAGCAGTTCTCGCAGCGCTTCCCTGCGGAAAACTTCACCCTTCCGGGGTTGGACGTGCAGTAGACGTACAGTCTGACGCAATGCTCGTGCGTGGTGTCGTCGCCGCGGTCCTTCTGGCAACTGTCCCGTGGGCACACCAGGCCGGCGAAAAAAGCCCCAACTGTCCCGCCGGCCGCCGCGCCGAGCGCGGCTCCCTCGGTGCCTCCTGCCGCGCCGCAGCCGACCGTGCCCACGCCAGGGGCGAAGGGCGTACAAGCTGCACCGGCTCCAACTCCGCCGATGCCGGCGCCGGCCACCGCGCCCACACCGGCTCCCAATGCGGTCCACTTCACGGCGCATGCCGCGGTCTCGGTCGAGAGCAGACCGAGGCGGTCGGCAAAGCGAGCAGGATTCTGCCGAGCGTAGGAAAAGGCAGAATCGTGATCGATCGATAACATCCCCTCCCGGTAGCTCCGCGCGGTCCGCTCCGCAGGGTCCGGCGCCGTATATCTTCCTGCCGCCGATTCATACCAGCGGTTGACATTGTAGAAGAGCGAGTCGTGAAGATGCCCGGCGGCGGTGCTGTCCCACACCGCATCATCCCACTGCCCCGGCAGCCGCAGGAAGATCCCCGCGCTCTGCGCGCTGGGCGTCGCGAAGTCGCGCCCGAACGGCTCGAACCCGCCGCTCCAGGTCGCGAGGCCGGCCGCGTTGCTCGCCAGGTTCGGCGTCCCCAGGTGGTCGACGCTCAGGTAGGTGAGCGCCCCCGCGGCCGGCGGCCCGTCGAGCTGCGCCACCGGCCGCCCGGCGAAGTAGAAAATCCGCGTCTGCGCCTGCACCGCGCCGGTCGCGAGACTCTGCTGCTGCCGCGCGTAGAGGAGCCCCTCGGAGCCGTAGGTCGGCAGCGTCACCAGCGGCCCGCAGTCGGTCACCGCGCTGCGCGCGCTGGCGAGCAACCCCCGGCCGTCGTAGGCCAGGGTGGCGGTCGCGCGCACGGTCTCCTCGGTCATCCGCGCGAGCCTGCCGGAGGCGTCGGCCAGGAGATCGAGGTGCGAGGTGGGGGCGGCCTCCAGGATCACGTTGCCCGCCGGGTCGGCCGTCAGGTACTTCGTCCCGGCGCCGCCGGCGAGCGCGATCGTCCGCAGGATCGGCGTGTCCCCCGCGGGGCTCGCCGCGTTCGGCTGGTAGCCGTAGGTGTCCGTCACACCGCTGCCGCGGTTCTCGGAGAGCCGGTTGCCGATCGTGTCGTAGGTCCAGGTGCGCGTGCCCCAGAGCGACGGCGCGTCAGCCTGGGTCAGGAAATACTGGAAATCCTGGTAGGCGAAGCCGCGGCCGGGCGCGATGGCGGTGATGTTGCCCGCGGCGTCGGTCGTGTAGGTCCAGGCGAGGAGGCTCCCGGCGGTGACGGCGGTGGGGTGAGTGCGCTGATCGAAGCCGTGCGTCTCGGTGACGCCGTTGGCCAGATGGAGCGTCTGCAGCGGCCCGCCCGCCTCGTAGACCGTCGGCGCCGCGGGCGTCGAGGTGACGATCGGCGTCGTCGTGCCGCCGCAGGCTCCGGCGCCGCCCGTCGTGGCGAGACCGAGCGAGGCGTCACGGTCGGCAGCGTCGAAGGTGTAGCAGGCGGTGACGCTCCCGGGGTACGCGATGGAGGCGCGGTTGCCGTTCGCGTCGTACCCATAGGCCAGGGCGCCGTCCTGGAGCGTGCGGCCGAAGAGGTCGTAGGTGTAGGCGACCGCCACGCCGCCGCGGGCGATCGACGACAGCCGCCCGATCGGGTGCGTGCCGGTGGCGGTCGTCGTGTCGTAGACGTAGGTGGTGGTGAGCGAGGCGTCGGTCGAGTAGCTCACCGACAGCGGCCGGTCGGCCGCGTCGAGCTGCCGGGTGGTCACGATCCTCCGGGCGTCGGTCTGCTGCACCAGCGCGCCATGGCCATTGTAGGAATACGTCGTGGTGCCGGTCACCGGCGAGGTCTGGCTGGTCAGCAGGTCGCGGTCGCTGGTCACGTAGGTGGTCTGGTTGCGCTCGGAGTCGGTGACGGCGGCCAGGTGGTCCTCCAGATCATACGAGTAGCCGGTGCTCACCATCCCGCCGCCGGCGCCGCCCCACGGCTGGGCGACCTGGGTGAGGCGGTTCAACGGATCGTAGGTGTAGCTTGCCGAGGGCGCGGCCGGCTGGTTGTGGTTCGGGTCCCACACCGAGATCAGGTTGTCGTCGCAGTCGTAGGCAAACTGCGTGGTGCTCTGCGCCGCCGGGTTCGCCGGGTCGCCGGCGGTCATGCTGTCCAGATGACACGTCGTCGAGTACGCATAGCTGGTGGTGGCGTCGGTCACCGGCGTGCCGCTCACCATCCGCTGGCGCTGCTCCAGCACGCGGTGCCCGGCGGCGTCGAGCGTGTAGACGGTCTGCTCGAGCGTCGGCGTGGCGGCGGCGCAGCCCGCCTGGCGCGCCATCGCGGTCAGCCGCCCGGCGAAGTCGTAGCTGTAGGCGACGGCGTTGCCGGCCGGCAGCTGCACGCAGGTCAGGTCGCCCAGGGCGCTGTAGTTGTACGTGGTGGTGAGCGGCTGCGCGGAGCCGAACCCCTGCGTCACGGAGAGCACGCGGTTGAGCGCATCGAACGTGGTGTGCGTCCGCATGCCGTTCACGTCCGTCCTGTCCGTCTGGCGGTTGAAGGCGTCGTAGAGGTAGGAGGTGACGGCGCCGATCGGCGCCGCGCCGGTCACCGGGTCGGCGCGCGTCGCCACCAGGAAGCCATGGGTCGGATCGGCCGGCCCGCCCTGGAACGTGTAGCTCGTGGCGTCGCTCGTGGTGCTCGGCGTGTCCGGCGGATCGATCGATCCGGGGAGCCCCGCGGCGCTGTAGTTGGACCACGCGGTCTGCAGGCTGAAGCTGCCGCCCGGCCAGGTGGCCTCGCTCCCCGTCGCCGTGCTGGTCTGGAGGTTGCCCTTGGCGTCGTACACCAGCGCCGTGGCGCGCGTGCCGGCCGGCGCCGTGGCGCCCGGCGGCGAGAACGGCCCGGTGACGCTGGCGACGAAGGCCGGAAACGCCGTGCTGTACGTCCACGTCGTCTGCCGCTGCACCACCGACGGCGTGGTCGCCACCGTCTCCACCCGGGCGAGCTGCCGCCCCTGCGCGTTGTAGGTGAACCCGGTCGCAAACCCGCGCCCGTCGGTGACCGTCGTCGGCAGCAGCGGGTTCGCCCCGTCGCCGTAGGTGAACGCCGGATCGGCCGCGTTGCCGCACGCCGGGCACTGCCCGGCGACCTGCAGCACCCGCGCCTTGCGCGTGCCGGCGGCGCCGGCCCGGCCCGGGTCGCGCCCCAGCGTGAAGGTGCCGGTCTGCACCACGTCCTGGTTGACGCCGGAGACCACCGTCCGCCGGACGAGCGTCTGGAGCGTCGCCGTCGCCGGCAGCGCCGGGTTGTCGAAGCTCAGCTGGTGGGCGTCCGTGGCGTCGGGGCCGGACAGCGACGGATCGCCGCGCCACGCCGCCACCACGTTGCCGCTGCTGTCGTAGATGAATTCCGCCTCGACGCGGCTGTTGCCGTGGCAGTCGGAGAGCAGCACCTGGCTCAGGTACCCCGGGTGGTTGGCGTCGTTGTACAGGAAGCTCCACGACGTGCCCACCCCGAGGCCCGGGCACAGGTCCGGCCGCCCGATCGCGGCGAGGTCGTCGCCGTTCCAGGTGAACGTCCAGGTGCGGCTGGTCACGCCGTCGGTGCCCACCTCGGTGAGCGAGGCGAGCTTGCCCGAGGTCCCACCCACGTAGCCGAAGCTCTCCCGCCGCCCGTCGGGGAAGGTCACGTGATCCAGCTGATTGCTCGCATTGTAGGTCGCCTGCACCGGCGGATGCGCCGCCGGGTTCACCGGGTCGTACAGCCGGTCGGTGATCCTGTCGAGGAAGCCCGCCAGCGCCCCGGCCGGCGAGCCCGCCGCCTGGCCGAGGAAGTACTCGACGCTGCCGTCGAGCCCCTGGAGCTGCCAGCTCTGCGACGTGGTGTTGTAGTACAGCGTCCGGTACTCGTCGGCCGGGGTGACCGTCCGGTACGCGACGAGCCCGCTGCCGCTTGCCAGGCTGCCGAACTCGCGGAAGCTGCCGAAGCGCGTCAGCAGCCAGACGTGCGAGGCGTCGGGGTCCATCACGATGCGCTCGGCGTAGTCGTGCGACCAGTACCGCCCGAGCACCGCGTTCCAGGGATTGGCGGTGACGCCGGTCGTGCCCGGAAAGCCCGGCCCGCCCACGCCGCCGGCGCCGTAGCGCAGGTGCGCCCCGGCCGCCCTGAACGTGCAGGAGGAGCCGCCGCCCCCGACACTGAAGCCGCACCCCGAGCCGTCGCCCGACGACGACCCGAGCTGCTGGCAGGACTGGCACTGGCCGCCGCCGGTGGTGCCGGCGGCGCCGCTGTCCGGGCCGTTGCCCTTGCTCCCCAGCAGCGCCAGCCGCCCGCCCGCGGCCGCGGCCCCGGGACCGCCGCCCCCGCCGGCGCCGCCGGCCTCCGAGCAGAACTCCGGCGGCGGCCCGCAGCCCGGGATCATCGACCTGCTGACGTCGATCCGCAGGTTGTTGAGCGCCGTCGCGGTCGAGGCGAAACAGATGCAGTACGGCGTGCCGTAGACCTGCTCGCAGGCGCACGACGGCTGCTGGCAGGTGCTGAGCAGCGCCGAGACGGTGAAGCTGTAGGGCGCGCCGCCGCACGTCAGCCCGGTCTCGTCGAGCCAGGTCAGCAGGTGATCGGCGCCGGCCGGCGGGCTGGTGCCGGCGACGCCCGCGCCGCTGCACAGCGAGCTCGCGACGCTGCCGTCGCAGATGTCGGGCACCGCCGCCGCGGCATACCAGAGGACCTGCAGCGCGCTGTTGGGGAAGTTGACCGCCGCCCAGCTGTTGAACGGCGCCACCACGTCGATCGGCAGCCGCGCCGTCCAGGTGCCGCCGGCGCCCGGCAGGATCTGCACCCCCTCGACCGTGGCGATGGGCGGCGTGCAGTTGGGCGTGCCCGAGCAGCTGCCGACGCCGTTCGACGAGCAGGCGCCGCTCGTGGGCGGCGGCGTGCAGTTGGTGCCGGTGTAGCCGCAGGCGCCGGTGGTCAGCTGACCCGAGCACTGCTCGGCGATCGCACAGGTCTGCGCGGCGAGCGGCCCGGAGAGGGCGGCCGCGAGAAGCGCCGTCAGCACGACGCCGGCCCCGAGCCCCGCCCGGGCAGAGCCCGTCATCGCCGAACTTCGCCCCTGCCGTCCCGGCGCCTCGCCGCCGGCGGACGCCCCCCTCATTGGAAATACCCGTTGACGTCGATCAGGAACTGCACCTTCCCCGGCGCGCTGCCGTTGGGCGCGAACGTCGGCAGCACGTTGGCGCTGCCGTCGCCGTCGAGCGCCAGCAGCAGGATGGTGTTGCTCGCCCGCACCGCGGCCGCCTCGACGCTCGCCGTGTTGACCGCCGGCGGCGGCGCGTCGCCCGGGTAGGTCACCACCGACCCGGCGGTGACCGGAGTGACCAACGTGATGTTGACCGACAGCGCCCGCGCCGCCGCCGGCACGCCGCAGGACGACGAGAGCAGCGGGAAGTTGCGCACCTGGCCGCTGGTCAGGATCGGGCCGCCGAGCGGGCCGGCCGGGTTGCGCGTGTCCACCAGCCGGCAGGGCGTCACGGTGTGGAACCGCATCTCCTGGAGGCTCGCCGTGCGCGCCGTGACCACCGCGGCCGAGGCCGCCGCCGGCGTGCTCTGCCAGGCGGCCAGCAGGCTCCCGCCCGCGCTCAGCCCGAGCTCGGGCACCGCCTGGTCGCCGGCCGTCGTGACGTTGAGCTGCACCCTCCCGCCCAGGGGCTGCGCATGCTGGTCCAGCTCCTGCGCCAGCACCGCCAGCCCGCCCCCGTCCACGCCGGCCTCGTCCCAGGCCACCACCACGTCGCCGCGCGCGTCGGCCGCCACCACCGGATCGCCCTGCGGCCCGGCCGGGCTGCCGTCGATTCCGGCCGGCGCCGCGAGCGCCGCGCCAGCACCGCCGTGCCCGCCGCCGTCGTCGCCTCCCAGGCGACGGTGAAATTGCCCGAGGGGTCCGCCGCCATCCGCGGATGCCCATGCGCGCCGGTGCCCGGGGCGTTGACCGCCAGCTCCCCCGACAGCCCATTGCCCGCGGTGTCGAGCAGCCGCGCCAGGACCGCCGACGCCCCGGCCACCCCCGGCGCGTCCTGCCCCTCGCTCTGCCAGGCCACGGCGTAGCCCCCGGCCGTGCCGGCGCCCGCCAGGTACGCCGCCGCCGGCGAGTGCTGCGCCCCGGCGCTCGTGAGATTGACCGCGAGCTCGGGCGTGGGCGCCGCGCCGCCCGGCTGGTAGGCGCGCGCCACGATGCCCCAGCCCGTGCCCGCCGGCGCCGCCGTGGCGGCGGCGCTCTGCCAGGCGACCAGGAAGTGCCCGTCCGGCGCCATCGCCACCGCCGGCCGGAGCGCATCGGCCGAGGCCGTGGTGTTGACCTGGAACTGCCCGCCGACGGGCGCCCCGCCGCTGCCGAACAGCTGCCCGAAGATGCCGCTCGTCCCGCCGCTCTCCTCGTTCGACTGCCAGACCACCACGAAGTTCCCCAGCGCATCGGCGGCCACCGCCGGGTTCTGCCGGCAGCCGGCCCCGACCGTCGTGCTCACCTGGACCTCGCCGCCGAGCGCCGCCCCGCCGCGCGAGAACCGCCGCGCGAAGACGTCCCAGCCCCCCGTCGTGGGCGACAGCCGCTGCCAGGCCACCACGAAGTCGCCCGCCAGGTCGGACGCCGCCGCGGGCAATCCCTGGTAGACGCCGCTCGCCCCGGCGCCGATCTCGCCGCCGCCAGGCGTGATCTGCGCCGCCGCGCGCCCGCTGCCCAGGAACGGCCCCACGAGGACGACTCCGGCGGCAACGGCCAGCCAGCCCAGGCCGCCGGCGGCCGGGGCGAGCCGCGGCGCGGTCGCGGAGCGCCGGGAGAGCGGGCCACGCATGCCGCGGCTCGGAGCAACGAGTCTCATCCCCGCACACCTTTTGATTCGTTTGAAAACGCAAGCGCTGCGTGCAGAGGATACCGGCAAGCCCGCCGCGTCGTCCAGCGTCCGGCCTGCCGC
>JASLEW010000661.1 GCA_030150965.1 Thermoanaerobaculia bacterium
GGCCGGCGGCGCCGGTGCGGCATCGGTCCCGACCCTGCCGGGAGCGGACGCGGCGGCGCGGCAGATCGACCGCGGCAGCCTGCGCGCGCCGATCCGCTTCCTGGCCGACGACCTGCTGGAGGGGCGCGGGCCGGCGACCCGCGGCGACCGCCTGGCGCGCCTCTACCTGTCGAGCCAGCTGGAGCAGATGGGCTTCGAGCCGGGCGGCCCGGACGGCTCCTGGGAGCAGCCGTTCGAGATCGTCGGCGTCAAGGCGACGATGCCGGACGCCTGGAGCTTTCACGCCGCCGGCAAGGCCGTCGATCTGCGGCGCTGGGACGACTACATCGCCACCTCGGGCGTGCAGAGCGAGCGCGCCACGATCGACCACGCCGAGCTGGTCTTCGTCGGCTACGGCATCCAGGCGCCGGAGTACCGCTGGGACGACTTCAAGGGTGCCGACCTGCGCGGCAAGGTCCTGGTGATGATGAACAACGACCCCGACTGGGACCCCGACCTCTTCGCCGGCAAGCGCCGCCTCTACTACGGACGCTGGGTCTACAAGTACGAGAGCGCGGCGCGCCAGGGCGCGGCCGGCGCCATCATCATCCACACCAACCCCTCGGCGGGCTACCCCTGGCAGGTGGTCCAGACCTCCTGGTCGGGAGAGAAGTTCACCCTGCCGGCAGCCGGCGAGCCGCAGATCCAGGTCGCCGCCTGGGCGACCGAGGACTCCCTGCGCCGTCTTCTCGCCGCCGCCGGCCAGGATCTGGACAAGCTGGTGAGCCAGGCCCGCGGCCGTGACTTCAAGCCGGTGCCGCTCGGCATCACCACCTCCCTCACCCTGGAGAACAAGCTGTCGCGCTCGCAGACCGCCAACGTCGCCGGCCTGCTGCGCGGCAGCGACCCGGCGCTGCGCGACGAGGTGGTGGTCTACACCGCCCATCACGATCACTTCGGCATCGGCGCGCCCGACCAGAGCGGCGACCGCATCTACCACGGCGCCAACGACAACGCCGCCGGCTGCGCGCAGCTGCTGGCGATCGCCCGGGCGTTCGCCGCGCTGCCCGAGCCCCCGCGCCGCTCGGTCCTCTTCCTCTTCGTCGGCGTCGAGGAGCAGGGGCTGCTCGGCTCCGAGTACTATGCCAAGCACCCCACCTTCCCTCCCGGCAGGATCGCCGCCAACCTCAACTTCGACGGCGGCAACTTCTGGGGCCGCACCACCGACCTCACCTCGGTGGCGCTCGGCAAGTCGGCCGGCATCGACCAGCTGGTCGCCGCCCTGGCGGCGCGCCAGGGGCGCACCGTCGAGCCCGACCCGTTCCCCGACCGCGGCTTCTTCTACCGCTCCGACCAGTTCAATTTCGCCAAGATCGGCGTGCCCGCCATCTACTTCCACACCGGCACCGCCTTCCGCGGCCGGCCCGCCGGCTGGGGCAAGGAGAAGCTCGAGGCCTGGGAGGCCACGCAATACCATCAGCCGAGCGACAAGCTCGCCCCCGACTGGAACTTCGACGGCATGATCGAGGACGCGCAGCTCGGCTTCTTCGCCGGCGCCGCCATCGCCCAGGGCGACCGGATGCCGGCGTGGAACAAGGGCGACGAGTTCGAGGCAACGCGGCTGAAGGCGCTGGCGGCGGTCGGCGGGGCCGGCGCGGCGAGCGGCAGGCGCTGAGCCCGGCGCGCCCGCCGGACGGGCGGCACCCGGCGGGCGCCCGCTCGCGCCGCCGGCAGGAGGCGCCGCACCGGCGGGCGGGGAGCCCGCCGGTTGCGGTTGCTGCTTCGTCTACCTCAGCTACTTCGCCGCGGCCGCCGCCTGGCGGTGGGCCTCGATGTTGATGTTGATCGTCACCTCGTCGCTGAGCATGCTGCCGCCGCCCTCGACCGCCCGGTTCCACGAGACGCCGTAGTCCATGCGGTTGATGGTGAAGGAGCTCTTGAAGCCGGCGACCTCGCCCTGCGGGGTCTTGACCACCCCCAGGTAGGTCGCCGGGACGGTGACCGTCTTGGTGACCCCCTTGATGGTCAGGTTGCCGGTGACGTCGAAGCTGTTGCTCCCCTTGGGCGTCACCTTGGAGCTGGCGAAGGTGAGGGTGGGGAACTTGGCGGCGTCGAAGAAGTCCGGCGACTTCAGGTGGTTGTCGCGCTGCTCGTTGTCGGTGTAGATCGAGGCCGCCTGGACGGCGAACTGCACGCTGGAGTCGGCCGGGTGCTGGGCGTCGTACCTGATCTCGCCGTTGAAGTCCTTGAAGCGCCCGTCCACGTCGGAAACGAAGTGCCGGATGCTGAAGCCGACCCGCGAATGCACCGGATCCGCCTTGTACGCCGCCGGCTGCGCCGCGGCGGTCGCCTGGAGGGCCGGCAGCGCCGCCACCAGGAGCGTCACGGCCAGGACCTGCAATGCCATCTTGGTTCGCACGGTTCTCTCCTTCCTCGCCTGTAGGTTCTCGCTGTACGTCCCCGGCGGCCGGGGATCGGTTCGCGGTCTTCGCACTGCTCACGCAACAGCGTGCGTACTCTACCGCGGCCCGGCGCTCCCGTCATCACGGAGCGCTCGGGCACTCTGCGCGCTTGTCCTGGACCCCGCGGGGCCGAGGTGGGGCCGCCGGGTGCGTCGGTAGGCCCGGAGCACCGGCCGGCTTGCCTGGGTCTCGGCGCTCGCGCTAAGGTTGGCGCCGATGAAGCTCCAAACCGTGGTGCGGGACTGCCTCTTCCTCAACTGGGCGCTCCCGGTGTCGGCGCTGCCCGAGCCCCCCTCGCCGCTGCGCTACCAGCTCCACGAGTGGCACGGGGCCGACCACGTCTTCGCCACGGCGCAGCTCTTCCACCTCGATGCGGTGCGCTGGAGCTCCCTCCCCCTGCCGCGGGTCGGCTACCCGCAGCTCAGCGTGGGCCTCTGCGTGCTCGACGGAGAGGGGGTGCCCGCGGTCCTCTTCCTGCGCGCGCTGATGCCGGTGTGGGTGGCCCCCGGGGCGCGCCTGCTCTCGCACCAGCCGGCGGCGGGCGCCTGGCTCGACTTCCCGCGGCCGTCGCGCGGTGTCAGCGGGGGCGGCGGCGACAGCTGGCGCTGGCGGGCGCGGTGCGGCGGCACGCTCACCGTGCGGGCCAGCCTGCACAGCCCGCGCTATGGAGAGGGACCGCACCTGGGGAGCTGGGACGAGACGGTCCGCTACATCCAGGAGCGCCCGCGCGGCTACGCCGAGGGCGGCGGCACCCTCCACCGGGTCGACTCCCCGCACGCCCCGGCCGGCAACGTCTGGCCGCTGGCCGCCGAGGTGCGCGGCGACGCCGAGCTGCTCGACCGCCTGTTGAGCCAGCTGAGCCACGGCAACGGCAACGCCGCCGCCTGGCCGGAGCCGCACTCCGCCTGGCTGTGCCCGGAGATGCCGCTGATCCCGGCCTACGACCTGGTGCACCGGACCCAACCGGCCGTCGCCGGCCTGCCGCACCCGGCGGCCGGGCGGGTGAGCGTCGCGGCCTTCCTGGGAAGCCCGCACCCCGCCGCCGCGCTGGCTCCCCTGGCTCCGATGGCTCCGCTGGCTCCGCTGGCTCCCATGGCTCCAATAGCCGCCGCGCTGGCTCCCCTGGCGCCGCTGGCCCTGGCCGCCGCTGCCGCGCCGGCCCCGGCGGCACGCCGGCGCGACCTTGCCGCCACCCGCGTCCACGCCTCCGCCGCATGAATCCCACCGACCCGCGGGACCGCCGCCCGCAGCGCATCGCCGTGCTGCCCGGCGACGGCATCGGCAGGGACGTGACCGCCGAGGCGGTCAAGGTGCTGGAGGCGGCTGCCGAGGCGTGGGAGCTGCCGCTCGCCCTCGAGCATCTGCCCTGGAACGCCGACCGCTACCTGGCGACCGGCGAGACGATGCCCGACGGCGCCCTGGACGACTTCCGCGACAACTGGTCGGCGATCCTCATCGGCGCCTTCGGCGATCCGCGGGTGCCCGACATGAAGCACGCCGCCGACATCCTGCTCGGCATCCGCTTCGGCCTCGACCTCTACATCAACCTGCGGCCGATCAAGCTCTACGACGCCCGCCACTGCCCGCTCAAGGGGCGGAGCGAGCGCGACGTGGACATCGTGGTCTTCCGCGAGAACACCGAGGGCGCCTACGTCAACGTCGGCGGCCAGTTCAAGCGCGGCACCGCCGACGAGATCGCGGTGCAGGAGGAGCTCCACACCCGCAAGGGCGTCGAGCGCATCCTCCGCGCCGCCTTCGACTACGCGAGGGCCAACGGCCGCCGCCAGGTGCTGATGAGCGACAAGTCGAACGTCATGCGCCACGGCCACGAGCTCTGGCAGCGCTGCTTCCGCGAGGTGGCGGCCGGCTATCCCGGCATCGAGGCGCGCCACATGTTCGTCGACGCCCTGGCCATGCAGATGGTGCTCCACCCCGAGACCCTCGACGTGATCGTCGCCAACAACATGTTCGGCGACATCCTGACCGACCTGGGCGCCGCCCTCCAGGGCGGCCTCGGGGTCGCCGCCTCCGCCAACCTGCATCCGGGCCGCACCTCGATGTTCGAGCCGGTGCACGGCTCGGCCCCGGCCTTCGCCGGCACCGGCCGCGCCAACCCGGTGGGCGCGGTGCTGTCGGCGGCGCTGATGCTCGACACCCTGGGCCACGGCGGGGCGGCGCGGGCGGTCGAGCAGGCGGTCGAGAGCAGCCTGCGCCAGGGGGAGACCACCCCCGACCTGGGCGGCAGCCGCACCACCTCCGAGGTGGGCGACCTGCTGGCGCGCTCCGTGGCCGCGGCGCGCCCCTCCCGGTCCACCTAGTGCGGTGCGTCACAAATCCGCTACCTAATGCGCCGGCCCTCCGCGTCTCCGGCGGCGTTGCGACCTGCCGGGAGTGTCGCGACAGGCGGCAGCCGCGACCGCCTCCTCAGCGTAGTCCCCGCTACGCTTGCGTCGG
>JASLEW010000664.1 GCA_030150965.1 Thermoanaerobaculia bacterium
CGCCGGTGGCGCCAGCGCTGGCAGCTCCTGCTGCGGCCCGACTTCGGCTGGAAGCGCTTCGCCGCCGGCACCCGGGTGCAGGCGGTGCCGGGCTCGCACCTGTCGGCGCTGCGCCCGCCCCACGTCGCGGCGCTCGCCGCGCGCCTGCAAGAGCAGCTGCAACGCCGGGAGGGCTGAGCATGGAGCTGCTGCGGATCATCAGGGAGTTCTCGCGTCACGGCATGATCTGGCTCTCCGTCCTGCTCGGCCTGCTCAGCGGCGTCTCGGGCAGCGCGATCATCAACATCGTGCGCCGGGCGCTGCACGGCGGCGGCGAGACCGGCTGGTCCCTGCTCGCCCTGGAGTTCGGCGGCCTGGCGCTCGCCACCGCGCTGGCGCGGATCGCCTCCAGCGCCATGCTGGTGGCGCTCGGCGCCCGCACCGTCGCCGACCTGCAGCGCCGGCTCAGCCACCAGATCCTCGCCTGCAGCATGCGGCAGCTCGAGCAGATCGGCTCCCACCGCCTGATGGTGACGCTGACCAACGACATCACCGCGATCACCGCGGCGATCACCAGCCTGCCGGTGGTGGTGGCCAACGGCGCCACGGTGATCGGCTGCCTGGTCTACATGGCCTGGCTGTCGTGGCGGGAGCTCGGCTGGGTGCTGGCGGCGATGGCCGTCGGGCTGCCCACCTACCTCGCCGCGATGCGCCTCGGGGCCAGGCGCCAGATGCTGGCGCGCGAGATCGAGGACAGCCTCTTCAAGTCCTTCCGCGGCGTCACCCAGGGGACCAAGGAGCTGAAGATGCGGCGGGCGCGGCGCGACGGCTTCATCGCCGTGCTGGAGGCCGCCGCCGAGCGCTACCGCCGCCTGCGCATCGAGTTCATGATGATCTTCCTGGGGGGCGCGAGCTGGGGGAGCCTGCTGTTCTACATCGCGGTCGGCGTGGTGCTCTTCGCCGCCGGCGGCGACAACGCCCAGGGCGTCAAGACCGGCTACGTGCTGGCGCTGCTGTTCATGATGGGGCCGCTGCAGATCGTCCTCAACAGCGTCCCGAGCCTCACCCAGGCCGAGGTCTCGGTGGAGAAGATCAAGCGCCTCGGCATCTCGCTCGCCGGCGGGCGCGCCGAGGCCGGCGCCGCGGACGCGCCGGCGGCGCTCCCCGCCTGGGAGCGGCTGGAGCTGCGCGGGGTGGTGCTGCGCTACCCGCCGCAGGAGGCCGACGAGGCGCAGTTCACCCTGGGGCCGATCGACCTCGAGCTGCGGCGCGGCGAGATCGTCTTCCTGGCGGGCGGCAACGGCAGCGGCAAGACGACGCTCGCCAAGGTGATGGTCGGTCTCTATCCACCCGATGCCGGCGAGCTCCTCGTCGACGGCACCCCGGTCGACGACGGCAACCGCGACGAGTTCCGGCAACGCTTCTCGATCGTCTTCTCCGATCACTTCCTGTTCGAGGAGCTGTTCGGCTTCGAGCGCTCCGACCTCGAGGTGCGGGCGCGCAAGTACCTCGCCGACCTGCGGCTCAAGCACAAGGTGCGGATCGAGGCGGGGAGGCTCACCACCATCGACCTGTCGCAGGGCCAGCGCAAGCGGCTGGCGCTGCTCGTCGCCTTCCTCGAGGACTCGCCGGTCTTCGTCTTCGACGAGTGGGCGGCCGACCAGGACCCCGAGTTCCGCAACATCTTCTACCACCAGCTGCTGCCGGAGCTGCGGGCGCGCGGCAAGACGGTGCTGGTGATCAGTCACGACGAGCGCTACTTCGGCGTCGGCGACCGCATCGTCCAGCTCGAGTACGGGCGGCTGGCGGAGGTGTGGTCGCCGCCGACGGAGGGGCTGCTGAAGCAGGCCCGGTAACGATGCGCCGATGGCGGCAGCGGCGGCGCGGACGCCGAGATGGAACAAAAGGAGTGTGAAATGTACAAGATCGCCCTGATCAACATGCCCTTCGCGTCGGTGGAGATCCCTTCGATCGCCTTGACCCAGCTCCAGTACGTGGTGCAGCAGGAGCTCGGCGCGGAGGTGCACTGCGACATCTTCTATCTCAACCTCGATTTCGTGAACTATCTGGGCGTGCAGCTGTTCCAGATGATCTCGGCCTCGGTCGAGGCCAACACCTTCGGCCTCGGCGACTGGTTCTTCAGCGCCGACGCCTTCCCCGATCAGCCCGACCAGACGGACACCTATCTCCAGCGGCATTTCGCCGAGCAGTTCGCCGAGCTGGCGAGCATCAAGCAGCTGCTGCTCAACAAGCGCCGCGCGGTCGGCCTGTTCCTCAAAAGCCTGATCGACCGCTACCGGCTGGCCGACTATCAGATGGTCGGCTTCACCTCGATGTTCTGCCAGAACATCGCCAGCTTCGCCATGGCCAGGCGGCTCAAGCAGCGCCGGCCCGACATGGTGGTGCTGATGGGCGGCGCCAACTGCGAGACGCCGATGGGCAACGTCATCGTGCGGCAGATCGACGAGGTGGACTTCGTCTTCTCCGGTCCGGGCCTGCGCAGCTTCCCGCGCCTGGTCCGCCACCTGCTCGCCGGCGAGCGCGACGAGTGCCACCGCATCCCCGGAGTGCTGTCGCGCCAGAAGCTGGCGCTGCACCCGGGCAGGCTCATCGAGATCGGCGAGGAGCTCGACATCGAGGTGCCGCTGCCCGTCAACTACGACGGCTTCCTGGCGACCTACGACCGCAAGCTGCACGGCCATCCCTTCCACCTGCGCCTGCCGTTCGAGACCTCGCGCGGTTGCTGGTGGGGCGAGCGGTCGCACTGCACCTTCTGCGGCCTGAACGGGGCGACAATGGCCTACCGGGCGATGCGGCCGGCGACGGCGATCGAGCTGTTCCGCGACCTGTTCGAGCGCTATGGCTCACGGGTGGAGGAGTACGAGGCGGTGGACAACATCCTGCCGCGCGAGTACCTGACGAAGGTGCTCCCCTTCCTCGACCCGCCGGCGCGGACGCGCATCTTCTACGAGGTCAAGGCGGACCTCAAGGAGCACGAGATGGAGGCCCTGGAGCGGGCGCACGTGACCCGCATCCAACCCGGCATCGAGGCGCTCTCCACCACCACTCTCAAGCTGATGAAGAAGGGCACCACCTCGTTCCAGAACCTCCGCTTCCTGCTCTACTGCCAGCGTTCCAACGTCGAGCCGTTCTGGAACCTGCTGGTCGGCTTCCCCAACGAGCCGGAGTCGGTCTACGAGAAGTACGCCCGCGACATCCCGCTGCTCACCCATCTCCATCCGCCGAGCGGCGTGTTCCCGGTGCGCTTCGACCGCTTCAGCCCGTATCACAAGCTGGCGAACGAGTATGGCCTGAAGCTGCTGCCGGGCGACTTCTACGCCATGCTCTATCCCTTCCCGGCCGAGGAGCTGGCGGACCTGGCGTACTTTTTCCGCAACGACGACTTCCACGCCCCCTACCTGGTGAGCACCGCCAAGTGGCTGGGCCCGCTGCGCGAGCTGGTGGGGCGCTGGCAGGCGATGTGGCGCAGCGGCGAGCGGCCGGACCTGGTGCTGCGCGAGGCGGCCGGCGGCGCCACGGTGCTCGACAGCCGCAGCGGCAAGCCGATCGAGCATCCGCTCTCGCCGCCGGCGCTGCGCGTCCTGCTCGGCCTGACCACGCAGCACAAGGTCCCGCGCCTGGCCGAGGCTCTGGGCGACCTATCGGAGGAGGAGGTGGCGCGCGAGGTCGAGGCGCTGCGGGGACTCGGCCTCCTTTTCGAGGAAGACGGCGCCTACATGAGCGTGGTCAAGCGGCAGCGGCGGGAGGCCACCAACGAGTGGCAGCTGGGGCCCGGGCTGGCCGAGCCGCGGGCGGCGTCCGGGGCCGCGGCGGCGGTCTGATGCCTGCGCCCGGGGGGCACCGTGACCGGAGGGGGTTGGTACGGCGGTGATCGGGGGCCGGCTGGCGGTGCCGGCAGCCCAGCGTGGAGGTGATCGATGATCCTGTCGCGGAGCGAGGTGTCGCCGGTGGTGAGCTGCCACAACGAATGGGACCCGCTGGAGGAGGCGATCGTCGGCGTGGTCGGCGGCGCCTGCATCCCACCCTGGCACTCGACGCTCGCGGCCACCATGCCGGGCGAGCATCATGCCTTCCTCGCCGGCCAGGGTGGACGGCCGTTCCCGGCGGAGCTGATCGCCGCCGCCAGCCGCGAGCTGGAGGAACTGGTGCACGTCCTCGAAGCCGAGGGGGTCACCGTGCGCCGCCCCGAGGCGCTCGATTTTTCCCGCTCCTTCGCCACCCCCGACTGGGAGAGCGGATCGGGCCTGTACGCGGCGATGCCGCGCGACCTGCTGCTGGTCGTCGGCGACGAGATCATCGAGGCGCCGATGGCCTGGCGCTGCCGCTACCATGAGATCGACGCCTACCGGCCGCTGCTCTGGGAGTACTTCCGCGGCGGGGCGCGGTGGTCGGCGGCGCCGCGGCCGCTGCTGCGCGACGAGATCTACGATGCCGATTGGGAGCGGCCGCACGCGGCGGGCCAGGGCTTCGTCGTCGGCGAGAGCGAGCCGACCTTCGACGCGGCCGACTTCGTGCGCTGCGGGCGCGACCTCTTCGCCCAGCGCAGCCACGTCACCAACGAGCTCGGCATCGCCTGGCTGGAGCGCCACCTCGGCGGCGACTACCGCATCCACCGGCTCGCCATCAACGACCGGCATCCGATGCACATCGACGCCTCGTTTATGCCGCTCGCGCCGGGCAAGCTCCTGATCAACCCCGAGCGCATCGAGCGCGTGCCCAGCCTCTTCCGCTCCTGGTCGGTGCTGAAGGCCCCGCGCCCGGCCCGCTCCGCGCCGTTCCTCATGTGCAGCTCCTGGGTCAGTATGAACGTGCTGATGCTCGACGAGCAGCGGATGATCGTCGGGCGCGACGACGAGAGCTTCATCCGCGCCGCCCGGCGCTGGGGCTTCATGCCGATCCCGGTCGCATTCCAGAGCTTCAACGAGTTCGGCGGCGCCTTCCACTGCGCGGTCCTCGACGTGCGCCGGCGCGGCGAACTGCAATCCTACTTCTGAGCGGCGGGCACCCGCTCAGCTCCGCCGCTCGGGCCGCTCGGGCAGCTGCGCCCCTCCCTTCTGGAAGCCGGCGCTGCCCGCCGGGTGCTCGCTCCGGTGTGGCGGACGCCCCGGCCCCCGAGGACCCTCCCCTGCGCCGGCAGGACCTCCTGTGGCGTCTGCAACAAGGATCTGGGGACCTGCGAGAGTCAGCCCCTGCAGCTCGCGACGCCACCACCGCGAGCGGCAGCTGCGCCGACCTCACGACAGAGCGCCGGCAACGTGGCGCTCGACTGCAACCTGTTCTGCGGCTCCTAGTGCGGTGCGTCACAAATCCGCTACCTAATGCGCCGGCCCTCCGCGTCTCCGGCGGCGTTGCGACCTGCCGGGAGTGTCGCGACAGGCGGCAGCCGCGACCGCCTCCTCAGCGTAGTCCCCGCTACGCTTGCGTCGG
>JASLEW010000745.1 GCA_030150965.1 Thermoanaerobaculia bacterium
CGCCGTACAGCGCGCCCAGCTCGCGCACCAGGACGCCGACGGACCAGCCGTCGCTGACGATGTGATGCAGGCAGAGGAACGCCTGGTGCCGCGTCTCGTCCAGGCGCAGCAGCATGGCGCGGCGCGGCGCGGCGGCGAGGCGCGGCGCCTGACCGGGGCGGCGGCCCGGCGGCCCTTCGACCTCGGCCGCGGGCCGCTGCTGCGCGCCATGCTGCTGCGCCTGGACGAGACGCGGCACCAGGCGTTCCTCTGCCTGCATCACATCGTCAGCGACGGCTGGTCCGTCGGCGTCCTGGTGCGCGAGCTGGGCGCGCTGTACGGCGCCTTCCTCGCCGGCCGGCCGAGCCCGCTGCCCGAGCTGGCGGTGCAGTACGCCGACTTCGCGGTCTGGCAGCGCCGGCGCCTGACGGCGGACCGCCTGCAGCCGGAGCTGGACTGGTGGCGCGCGCAGCTCGCCGGCGCGCCACAAGCCCTCGACCTCCCTGCCGACCGGCCGCGGCCCGCCGTCCTCAGCCTGAGCGGCGGCAGCCAGAGCTTCAGGCTCGACGCCGCGGCGACCGCCCGCCTGATGGCGCTCTCCCGCCGCCAGGGCACGACCCTGTTCATGACGCTCGCCGCCGGCTTCGCCGCGCTGCTCGAGCGTTACACCGGCCAGGACGACCTGCTGTTGGGCACGCCGATCGCCGGCCGCACGCGGCTGGAGATCGAGCCGCTCATCGGGCTCTTCGTCAACACCCTCGTGCTGCGCGCCGACCTGGCGGGCGATCCCTCGCTGGAGCTGCTGCTCGGCCGGGTGCGGGAGACGACGCTCTCGGCCTACGCCCACCAGGAGATGCCCTTCGAGCGCCTGGTCGAGGAGCTGGTGCCGGAGCGCGACCTCGCCCGCACGCCGCTGGTGCAGGTGATGTTCGCGCTGCAGAACGCGCCCGGCGGGCGACTGACGCTGCCGGGCCTGGAGGCCGTGGCGGCGACCGTCGCGACCGGTACGGCCAAGTTCGAGCTCAGCTGCACGCTCACCGAGACCCCCGAGGGCCTGGCCGGCACCCTCGAGCACAGCCTCGACCTGTTGACCGCGCCGACCGTGGTGCGCCTGCATCAGCATCTCGTCCGGCTGCTCGCCGCGGCCGAGGCCGAGCCGCGGCGGCCGCTCGCCAGCCTGCCGCTGCTCAGCCGGCCGGAGCAGGCGCAGCTGCTGCGCGAATGGGACGACACGGCCGGCGCGCCGCCGTCCCCGGCGCTGGTCCACGAGCTGTTCGCGGCCCACGCCGCCCGCCGGCCGGAGGCGACGGCGGTGAGCGCCGGCGACCGCCGTCTGACCTACGGCGAGCTGGAGCGGCGCGCCAACCGCCTGGCCCACCACCTGCGCTTCCTGGGCGTCGGCCCGGAGGTGCTGGTGGCGGTCTGCGCCGGCCGCACCATCGAAAGGATCGTGGCCATCGTCGCGGTGCTCAAGGCGGGCGGCGCCTACCTGTCGCTCGACCCGCGCCATCCGCGCGAGCGGCTGGCCCACCTGCTCGCCGACGCCGGCGCCGCGGTGCTGCTGACCGAGCGGCGGCTGGCGGCGCAGCTGCCCGCCGGCGGCGTGGCGAGCCTCTGCCTCGACGGCGGCTGGCAGGCCATCCGCGGCGACGAGAGCACGCCGCCGCCGCACGGCGTCGCCGCCCAGAACCTCGCCTACGTGATCTACACCTCGGGTTCCACCGGCAAACCCAAGGGTGTGGAGATCCCTCACGCCGGCCTGTCGAACCTGGTGCGCTGGTACCAGGAGCGCTTCAGCCTTCAACCGGGCGACCGCGGCATCCAGGTGGCGAGCCCGGCCTTCGACGCCTCGGTCCTGGAGCTGTGGCCCCACCTCGCCGCCGGCGGCGAGCTGCACATCGCCGGCGAGGAGGAGCGTCTGTCCGCCGCGGCCATGCTGCGCTGGTGGTCGGAGGTGGGGATCACCCAGACCTTCCTGATGACCCCCCTGACCGAGGCCATCCTGGAGGAGCTGGAGCGGGCGGAGCCGCCGGCCGCGGTGGCGCCGCCGGCCCTGCGCTCCCTGGTCACCGGCGGCGACCGCCTGCACCGCCGGCCGAGCGCCGCCCTGGGCTTCCAGCTGTGGAACGCCTACGGCCCGACCGAGTACTCGGTGGTCACCTCGGCGGGGCCGGTCGCGCCGCTGCCCGCGGCGGCCGCCGGGGCGCCCGCTCCCGAGGCGGCGGCGCCCGCCCTGCCGTCGATCGGCCGGGCGCTGCCCAACACCCGCATCCTGGTCCTGGACTCGCGCCTGGAGCCGGTGCCGGCCGGCGTGGCCGGCGAGCTGTGCGTCGCCGGCGCCGGGCTGGCCCGCGGCTACCTGCGCCGGCCGGAGCTGACCGCCGAGTCGTTCGTGCCCGACCCCTGGAGCGAGCAGCCGGGCGCGCGCCTGTACCGCACCGCCGACCGGGTGCGCCGGCGCGCCGACGGCGAGATCGATTTCCTCGGCCGCCGCGATCACCAGGTGAAGGTGCGCGGCGTCCGGATCGAGCCGGGGGAGATCGAAGCGGTGCTGGCCGAGCACCCCGCGCTGCGGCAGGCGGCGGTGGTGGCGCTCCCGGAGGGCGGTGCCGGCCGGCGCCTGGTCGCCTGCGTGGTGCCGGCCGCCGCCCCGGGGCCAGGGCCGGAGCCGGGCCCGACCCCGGCAGCCCTGCGCGCCTTCCTCCGGGAGCGCCTGCCCGATCCCATGGTGCCCGAGGTCTTCGTGACCCTGGCGGACCTGCCGCTGACGCCGAACGGCAAGGTGGACCGGCGCGCCCTGGCGGTGAGCGCCCTCGGCGGCCGTCTCGCCGGGCCCGGCGAGGGCGCCGAGGAGCGCCGGGCGACGCAGCTGACGGCGCCGCGGGGACCGGTCGAGGAGGTGCTGGCCGAGATCCTGGCCGCGGTCCTGGGCGCCGAGCGGGTCGCGCGGCTCCCGCCGCTCCCGCCAATCGGCGCGCACGACGACTTCTTCGCCCTGGGCGGGCACTCGCTGCTCGCCACCCAGGTGATCTCGCGCGTGCGGGAGGCGTTCGGCGTCGAGCTGCCGCTGCGCGCGCTGTTCGAGGCGCCCACCGTGGCGGAGCTGGCGGAGCGGGTGGGCCGCGCGCGCAGCGGCATGGCGGCGCCGCCGATCACGCCGGTGCCGCGCACCGGCGATCTGCCGCTCTCCTTCGCCCAGCAGCGCCTCTGGTTCCTCGACCGGCTGGCCCCGGGCAACCCGTTCTACAACATCTACGCGGCGGTCCGCTTGAGCGGCCCGCTCGACCTGCCGGTGCTGCGGCGGACCCTGGTGGAGATCGAGCGCCGCCACGAGTCGCTGCGCACCGTCTTCCGCCAGGTGGACGACCGGCCGGTCCAGGCGATCGCCGCCGAGCCCGGCGCGCGCCTGCCGCTGATCGATCTGCGGGCCGGCCTGGGAGAGGCGCGGCGGCGGGCCGAGCTCGCGCGGCTCGGCGGCGCGGAGAGCCAGCGCCCCTTCGACCTCGCCCGCGGCCCGCTGTGGCGCACCGGTCTCGTCCGCCTGGCGGACCGGGAGCACGTGCTGCTGCTCAATCTCCACCACGTGATCGCCGACGGCTGGTCGATGGGCATCCTGTTCCGCGAGGTCGCGGCGCTCTACGAGGCCCTCTCCCGGGGCCTGCCGCCGCCGCTGCCGGAGCTGCCCGTCCAGTACGCCGACTTCGCCGTCTGGCAGCGCCGGTGGCTGCGCGGCGAACGGCTCGCCGCCGAGCTCGACTACTGGCGGCGGCAGCTGGCCGGCATGCCCGAGGCGCTGGAGCTGCCGGTCGACCGGCCGCGGCCGGCGGTGGGGTCCTTCCGCGGCGCCATGGTCTCCTTCACCGTGCCGCCGGCCGCGGTGCGCGCGCTGAGCGGGCTCTCCCGGCAGCACGGCGCGACGCTGTCGATGACCCTGCTGACCGCCTTCAAGGTGCTGCTCGCCCGCCACGCGGGAGTGGAGGAGCTGGCGGTCGGCATGGCCATCGCCAACCGCACGCGGCGCGAGATCGAGGGGCTGATCGGGTTCTTCGTCAACACCCTGGTGGTGCGCAGCAGCCTGGCCGGCGCTCCCGGCTTCGCGCCGCTGCTGGCCGCGGTGCGGGAGACCACCCTCGACGCCTACTCCCACCAGGAGCTGCCGTTCGAGCGCCTGGTCGAGGAGCTGCAGCCCGAGCGCGATCTCGCCCGCAACCCGCTGATCCAGGTGATGTTCGGCTACCAGAACTTCCCGCGCGCCGCGGCCGAGGTGCGGGGGCTGACGCTCTCCCCCGAGGGCGACGGCAACGCCACGGTGCGCAGCGCGAAGTTCGACCTCACCCTGTTCCTCACCGAGGACGGCGACCGCCTCTCCGCGGCGCTCGAATACAACCGCGAGATCTTCGACGCCGCGACCGTGCGGCGGCTGGCGGGGCATCTCGCCAACCTGCTCGCCGCCGCCACCGCCCGGCCCGCCGCCGCCGCCGCCGGCCTGCCGCTGCTCGCCGCGGCGGAGCGGCACCAGCTGACGGTGGAATGGAACGACACCGCCTCGGCCCTGCCGGCCGGAGCCAGCCTGCAGGAGCTGTTCGAGGCGCGGGTGCGCCGCGCGCCCGGGGCCGCGGCGCTGCTCTGCGATCCCGCCCACGGCGGCGGCGAGATCACCTATGGCGAGCTGAACCGGCGGGCCAATCGCCTGGCGCATCGCCTGCGCGCTAGGGGCGTCGGCCCCGAGAGCCGCGTCGGCCTCTGCCTCAGGCGGTCGCCCGAGCTGATCGTCGGCCTGCTGGGCATCGTCAAGGCCGGCGGCGCCTACGTGCCGCTCGACCCCGACTACCCGGCCGACCGCCTGGGCTACATGATGGAGAGCTCCGGCCTGCGGGTGCTGGTGGCGGAGGAGTCGGCCCTGGCGCGCCTGCCGGAAGCCCTGGTCGCGGGCACGGAGCTCGTGCTGCTCGGCGGTGGCGCGGCGGGTCACCGGGAAGGCGGAGCCGCCGCAGAACCGGCGGGCCCGGCCATCGCGCCGTCGCCCGCAGGGGCCGCCGGCGCTGCCGGCGCCGCCGACGCAGCCGCCGTGCGGGCCGCGGCCCCGCCCCCCTTCGACAGCGCGGCGGAGGAGGATCCGCCGGTGGCC
>JASLEW010000815.1 GCA_030150965.1 Thermoanaerobaculia bacterium
GGGTGTCGACCCGGTGGGCCGGCGTGAAGAGCCAGCTCGTGGTGATCGGAATGAAGAGGGAGTCCGGCGTGACCTCCCCCTGGCCCAGGGTGTCGACCGGCTCCTCGAACTCGCCGATCACCGAGAAGGTCAGGCCCATGGTGCGCACGGTCTTGCCGGTCAGCACGTCGTCGCCCGGCCACAGCTGGTCGTAGAGATGGCGGCTCACCACGCAGACCTTGGCCTGCTCGGCCGCGTCGTCGTCGTCGAGGAAGCGGCCGCGGATCACCCGCAGGTTCTTGCGCACCACCGGGTAGTTGGGCGAGGTGCCGAGCACCGTCAGGTTGAGGCTCCGGGCCTGCACCGCCACCTCGCCGTGCAGGATGACCAGCGGCGTGACGCCGGCGAACAGGTCGTGGCGGTCGGCGACCGCGGCGGCGTCGCTGTCGCGGATCTGGTCGTCCTGCATGCGGGCGGCGCCGGCGCTGTTGGTGCCCACGTAGCTGGCCCACAGCAGGTGCGAGCCGACGCCCTCGATCTGCGCCATGACGAAGGCGCGGCCGGTCAGGCCCAGGGCCGCGACCACGATGATCGCGGCGGTGCCGACGAACAGGCCCAGCAGGGTCAGCCAGGTCTGGAGCGGATTGGTGTGGAAGCGCTGGACGGCGCTCTCCAGCACCTCGGGGCGCGGCAGCCAGCCGCCGGAGCGCCGCCCGGGGGGCGGCTCAGTGGGTCTTGGCTTCGGCGACACGCGCGTTCTCTTCCAGCACCGGCGGGCCCTCGGCGACCACCCGCTCGCCCTCCCGCAGGCCGCCGGTGATCTCCACCTCCGACAGGCCGATCAGCCCCACCTGGACGACGCGGCGGTGCGCCCGGCGGTGCTCCACCACGTAGACGAAGCGCACCGGCGCGGTGTCGATGCCGCCGCCGTCGGCGGCCGGACGGCGGGGCGCCATCGCCGGCCCCGCCACCGGCGCCGGGTGCGGCGCCGCGGCGGTTGCCGGGCTGTCCGCGCTGTCCGCGGGGGTCCCCTCGTCGTGGTCGGCCTCGCGGCGCAGCGCCGAGCGGGGGATCGACAGCACGCCGCGCTTCTGGGCGACGATCACCTGGACGTCCACGGCGGCATTGGCGGGTAGGGTGTGGACCGGATCGGAGAGCTGGCCGACCAGCTCGCCGACCTCGCGCCCGCCGGCCTGGGTGAGGCCGGTGCCGACGCGCGCCACCGTGCCCTCCCACTGGCGGTCCGGCAGGCCGTTGAAGGTGACGATGAGCCGCTGGCCGGGCGCCACCCGCGGCAGGTCGGGCTGATCGACGCGGCAGCGCACGTGCGGGTGATCGGGATCGGTGACGCTCGCCACCAGCTGCCCGGCCTGGACCACCTCGCCCGCCGCGCGGGGCAGGCCGTAGACCATGCCGGCAAAGGGCGCCCGCACCGCCAGGCCGGCCACGCGGCGCTCCAGCTCGGCGGCCGACTGGACGGCGAGGCCGAGGCGCGAGCCGCGCTCGGCCGGACCGCCGGCGCTGACCCCCGCCAACCGGGCGGCGGCGTCGCTCGCCCGGTCGGCGGCCTGCCGCCACGCCACCTGGTCGGCGTCGAGGGTGGCGCGCGGGATGGCGCCCTGGGCGAGTAGGCGCCGGTCGCCTTCCAGGAGGTGCTCGCGCCAGGCCGCCTCGTGCCGCGCGCTGTCGAGGCCGGCGCTCGCCGCCGCGGCGTCGGCTTGCAGCTGGCGCACCGCCGCCCGGGCGTCGAGGGCGCGCTGCTCCAGGTCGTTGTTGGCGAAGCGCAGCAGGAGCTGCCCCGGCCGCACCCGGTCGCCCTCGTGCACGGCGATGGCGGCGACGGTGCCGGGGTCGGTGACCCGCAGCTCGCCGCCGGCCGGCGGCTCCAGCCGGCCGTCGCAGAGCACCCGCACCAGGAGGTCGCCGCGCACCACCGGCGCGGTCTCGACCGGCGCCGCCCGGCGCCGCCAGGCGACGACGCCGCCCGCGGCGCCGAGGGCGCCGAGCAGGAGCAGCACGGCGGCGATCGTCCGCTTGAGCGGAAACCGCCGCCGGACCGGCCGGCCGAGGGTGCGGGAGGGTTCCGCCGCCGGGCTCAGAAGCGGACCGTCATGCCCAGGCGCAGCAGCCGCGGGTCGCTGCGCAGGATCGGCTGAAGGTAGGTCGGGTTGGTCTGGACGACATTGTCCGACTGGAACCCGTCCTCGTTGAAGAAGGGGTTGACGCGCAGCACCGTCTGGTGGTTGAAGATCCGGAACACGTCGCCGATCACGTCGACCCGCACCGGGCCGGCGGCGATCGGATAGTCGAGGTGCAGGTCCATGTCCCAGTCGTCCGGTGTGCGCCCGCCGCTGCCGCGCGGTGCCAGGAAGAGCGGCACCGGCTCGCCGTTGACCAGGGCGAACGAGCCAAGCTTATCGATCGGGATGCCGCTGCGGAAGTAGGCGTTGAGGCCGGCGGTGAGGCCGAAGGGGAAGGTGTAGAAGCCGGTCAGCTTGGCCTGGTTGGGACGGTCGTTGGCCAGCGCGCCGAAGGCGTTCTGGGTGAGCCCCACGTAGTCGAAGTCCAGGTTGCCGTGGGGAGTCCCCTCGCCCAGCTCGTTGAAGTCGCCGTCGTAGTTGCCGCGCAGGCGCGAGTAGGTGTACGAGGCGAGCAGGTAGGTGGTGGGCGAGAAGCGGTCCTCGGCGGTCAGGGTGACGCCCTCGTAGGTGCGGCGCGCCTTGGGCAGCGGCAGGCAGGCGCCGCTCGCCCGGCCCTCGGACGGGTTGAGGCCGTTGGTGCAGAGCACCGGCCCGCTGAGGCCGGGCGGCAGGGTGACGTTGGCGAAGTCGCCGAGCCCCCACGGGCTCTCGCCGGGGTTCATCAGCACGCAGCCGTTCGAGGTCAGGCCGAAGGCGGCGTCGTTGCCCTGCAGGTCGCAGCGGTCCTCGACCGCGCGCAGCAGGCGCGAGTAGACGCCGTTGATGCCGAGCGTCAGGTCCCTGCCGAAGGTGCGCTTGTAGCCGAGGCTGTACTGCTCCTGGAGCGGCGCCTTGAGCTTGGGGTCGGCGGGCTCGGTGGTGGTGTTGGGGAAGCTCTGGCAGTTGATCGAGGTCGGCCCGCAGTCGAAGGTGAAGCCGGCCAGGTCGGTGATGGAGAGGCTGGTGCCGCGGAAGGCGCCGGCCTGGATGCTGAGCGGCAGCGCCTCGAAGAAGCGGCCGTAGGCGAAGTGGACCTGCGAGCGGCCGTTCGACTCGGGGTCCCAGGCGACGCCCAGGCGCGGCGCGAAGTTGCCGGTCAGGTTGGTGATGGTGCCGCCGGTCACCGCGTCGTAGAGGGTGAACTGGTCGTAGCGCAGGCCGGCGTTGACCGTCAGGTTGGGCAGCGCCGTCCAGGTGTCCTGGGCGAAGAGCGCCAGGTTGTGGGTCCTGGGGTTGCCGGACACCGAGGGCACCACGTGGTTGGCGCCGAACTGGCCGCTCGAATCGCCGAACCAGTTCTGGGTGTAGAGGAGCTGGCCGTTGGCGAGCGCGCTGACGATGCGGTCGTAGCCGCTCGGGATGGTGTCGGTGACGGTGCCGGTGATGTTCGAGTAGTCCACCCCCGCCTTGATCTGGTTCGGCCCGACGAAGCCGGTGACCGAGCCCTTGGCCTCGCGCCGGTTGTAGCTCTCGTCGATCAGCGGCGTGCTGCCCGGGATGGGGATGAACACCCACGGCGCCCCGGAGTAGCAGCCCGGCAGGTTGCAGGTGGCGAGGTTGAGCGTCGGCACCAGCGACGGATCGCCGGTCAGGAAGGGCGGCGAGAAGCCGGGATCGACGTCGTTGAGCTCGCGGTGGTCGAAGAAGCCGACCTCGGCGAGGAAGCGGTCGGTGACGCCGTTGGCGATCACCGACACGTCGGGCCGGCCGCTGGTCAGGGTGATCCTGCGCGTCGGCGGCGGGCCGTCCTCGACCAGCTGCGCGTTGTTGTGCGACGGGTCGCCGATCACCGAGCCGATCACGTCCACCTGGTTGGTGGGCGTCCAGGTGAGCTTGCCGGTGAACAGGTTCTGCGTCTGGTCGGCGGTGCGGAAGGTGGTGCCGTCGAACGGGCTCCCCGAGCCGGTCACCAGCCTGGTGTCCTGGGTGGTCTGGGTGCGGTCGTAGACGCCGAAGAACCAGAGCCGGTCCCGGACGATGAAGCCGCCGAGGCTCGCGCCGTAGTCCTGGTTGCCGAAGCCGGCGAAGTTGCCGCCCTCGACTCCGGGCTTGGCCTGCGCCTGGAAGTCCTGGTTGTCGAAGTAGCCGAAGGCCTCGCCGTGGAAGGTGTTGCCGCCCGACGGGGTGATGGCGTTGATGACGCCGCCCAGGGCGCGGCCGAACTCGGCCTGGTAGTCGGCGGTCTTGATCTCGATCTGCTGCACGAACTGCAGCGGGATGGTCTTGATGTCGCTGCCGTAGCGCACGCCGGTGACGTCGACGCCGTCGATCAGGTACTGGTTCTCGAGGCTGGTGGCGCCGAAGACCGAGATGCCCAGGCCGTTCGCGGTCTGGCGGTTGTCCTGGCTGACGCCGGGCTCGAGCAGCGCGGCCAGGTTGTAGTCGCGCGACAGCGGCAGCTTCTCGAACGCCTTGGCATCGACGGTCGCCGACACCTCGGTGGCGTTGGGATCGATCGCCGGAGCCTCGGCGCGCACCGTCACCTCCTCGGCCAGCGCCGGGGCGAGGTGGAAGTCGGCGCGGGTGGTGGCGAGGAGCGACACGATCGCCGTGCTCTTCTGCGAGGCGTAGCCCTGGAGATCGACGCTCAGCTGGTAGGTGCCCGGGGGCAGGGCGGTGAGGTGGTAGACGCCGGAGGCGTCGGTGACCGCGACGCGGCCGGCCGGCAGCGCCCCGGCGGCGGTGACGGTGACGCCCGGCAGGGCGCCGCCGTCGGGGCCGGAGATCCGCCCCTCGATGGCGCCGGTGGTGGTCTGGGCCCACGCCGCGCCGGCCGCGAGCAGCGCGGCGAGCAACCATTGGCAAGCGACCACTCGTGTCCTGGGGGATATCGGAGACATGGGGATCACCTCCGCGGGATTCGCCGTGCGCTCGCAACCGGACCTGCCGCCGGCTCCCCCGCGGAGCCGGCACCCTGCGGTGTACGGCGTAAACTTAAGCCAGCGGCGGAATTGTAGCATGGCTCCCGAGCCGCGCCGAGCGGCTGCCGAGCCCTGTGCTGCCAAGGAGTTGAGCGCCTTCCGCAAGCGGCGGGCCGCGCTCCGGGCCTGGCGCGTCGAGCTAGTGCGCCACGACGGCGGCCCGGGGCAGAGCAAGCGCTCTCGAACGGTGGCGGGAGCTGCCGCCCCGCGTCTCCAGGGAGACGCGGACCGGCAGCTCCCCGAGGAGGGGCGCCGCCGGTCAGATCCGGCGGGCGGGGGGAGGCGGCCCCTCGGGCCGCTTGGGCGGCTCCTTCTTCTGCGGCTCGCCCTGACGGCCGGCGGGCTGCTGCCGCGGGCGGGAGGCCTGGCTCTGCTCGGCCTGGTGGCGGGCCTGGAGCTGGCTCTTCTCGCGCTGCTGCTGCTCGGCGAGCGCCTTCTGCTCCGCCTGATGCTGCTCGGCCAGCTGCGGCGCATTGACCGGTTGCGGGTTGCGCTGGCGGACGCCGCCGGTCAGCGGGCTGCGCGGCGGCGGCTGCTGCTGCGCCTGGCGGCGCTCCTCCGCCTGCTGCTGCTCGAGGCGCGTGCGCTCGGCGGCCTGGGAGCGTTCGAGGGCGGTGTTCTCCTGCTGGTGGCGGTTGGCCAGGGTGGCCGGCGAAGCGGCGCGGGCGCTCGGCGGGGGCGCCGGCGGATTGGCCTTCCTCACCACCGCCGGGCGGAAGACGGTGAGCTGGCCGCCGCGCACCTGCGGGCCGCGCGCCGTGCCGGTCGCCACCGCGGCGACCTGGAGGCGCTGGACGCGCTGGCCGGTCACCTGCTCGACGTGCTGCACCGGGATGCCCTGGTTGACCACCCGGTTGTTGACCACCGTGTACTTGGTGATGTTGGTCGTCTGGCGCACGATGGTCACGTTGCGCGCCGGCGGCGCCACGTAGGCGCCGACGTGGGGCGCCAGGAAGGAGCGCTCGGCGACGAAGCAGAAGTGCGTCGGCGCCAGGGCGACGTCGAGATTGATGCCGCCCAGCTCGATGCCGATGCCGGCGCTGAAGCGGACCTGCGGCGGCAGGGGCGCCCAGCCGATGTAGCCGCCGCCGCTGCGCCAGGCGACCCAGGCGGGCCCCCAGTCGTAGCCGGGCACCCACTCCCAGCCGTAGTCGTTGTCATAGTCCCAGCGCCCGTAGTGGTAGGTGGCCCAGCCGAACGGCTCGTCGGACACCCAGGTCCACCCGTAGTCGGTCAGCACCCAGTGGCCGAGCGTGTAGGGGCGCCAGCCGGCCTCGATGCCGTAGGGCAGCCATACCCAGCCGTAGCTCGGGCGCTCGACCCAGTGCCCGTAGGGCGAGAGGCTGGAGTAGAAGTAGCCGATGTCCACCTGGCCGTCGACCGGCACCTGGGCCATCGGATCGGGGGCATCGCCGGGGTTCAGCTGGGCCGTCTGATCGGGCGGCGCCATCGAATCGGGGGGCGCATCCGGCGGCGCCATCTGGTCGGGAGGGGGCGGCGGCGCATCGGGCGGCTGCGCCAGCGCGGCGGTGGCGCCGCCGGCCAGGCAGGCCACCAGGGCAGCTAGGGCAAGGCTCTTCAGGGTCATGGGGTTCACCTCGGATCGGGTCTTGGGTTGTGGGGCCGCCGCGGCCATGCCGGGCGGCACCTGGCCGGGACCGGTTCAAGCCGCGTGCCATCCCCGCCCGCCCGGGGGGAGAAGGAGGGCGAGGCACGGAATTCGTCCTCTCCGGAGGACGGCCGGTCGCGCCGGCCGGGCGCGCGGGTGTGGACAGGCGGGACGCGCGGAGAGGAAGCCGCGGCAGGAAAGCCGGAGGGGATGGGCCGGTCGGGCGCTCGAGGATGGGGGATGGGCCGCCGCGGCGGGACGGCCGGGCCCTACCGGCCGCGGTGCAAGGCGACGGCGCCGCCGAGGAGGAACAGCCCGAGCCAGACCGGCCACGGCCCGTGGGCGCCGGCCAGCACCGCCCCCGCCACCAGGCAGAAACCGCCGAAGATGGTGCCGCGCAGGCCGGCGAACGGGTTCTCCGGCGGGCGCCGGGTGGTCTGCTCCAGCAGGCGCAGCCCCTCGGTGATCAGCATCGGCAGCTTGCTGACCGCCTCGAACAGCTCGGGCGCCGCGCGCATCCCCGAGCGGACCAGGTTCACCGGATTGAACTGGTCGAGGAAGATCTTGTTGGCGTGCTCGCGCGAGATCTGGGCCACGTCGAGCCCCGGCTTGAGGATCTGGCCCACGCCCTCGAAGGTCACCAGCGCCTTGACCATCAGCACCATCTCGACCGGGAAGTACATGCGGTGCTGGGCGCCCAGGTTGACCGAGTAGAGGATCAGCTGGGCGAGCGAGAAATCGCGGAAGTTGGCGGAGCGGTTCCAGCGGTTCAGGATCTCGGTGACCTCGCGGCGGAAGCCGGCCGGATCGGCGCCGGGGCCGGGCTCGGCGACGCTCGCCAGGTAGCGCGCGGCGCTCTCGGCGTCGCCCATGACCAGGGTGTAGTAGTAGTAGAGGAGGGTCCGCCGCAGGTTCTGATCGAACCGCCCCACCATGCCGAGGTCGATGAAGCCGAGCTGCGGCCCGGGCAGCACCAGGAGGTTGCCGGGGTGGAGGTCGGCGTGGAAGAAGCCGTCCTTGAACAGCATGCGGATGATCGAGTCGGCGCCCAGGTCCACCAGCCGGTCGCGGTCTTCCTCCGACAGCGCCAGGGCCTCCGGCGCGTTGGGCTTGAAGCCGGCGAGGAACTCCATGCACAGCACGCCCTGGCTGCTGTACTGGCGGTAGATGCGCGGGAAGTGCACGCCCGCGAGGTCGTGGAAGTTGGCGCTGAAGGTCTCGGCGTTGTCCGCCTCGCGGCGCAGGTCCACCTCGCGCCGGGTGTAGTCGACGAACTCGGCGATCACCCGCTGCGGCTGGTAGCGCGGCAGCACCTTCTGCAGGGCCCAGCCCAGGATCTTGAGCAGGACGGCGTCGCGCGCCAGGGTCTCGCGGATGCCGGGCTTGACCACCTTGATGATGACCGAGTCGCCCTCGACCGTGGTGGCGCGGTGGATCTGCGCGATCGACGCCGACCCGGTGGGCTGCGGATCGATCCACGAGTACATCTCGGCGATCAGCCGCCCGGTGTCCTTGACGATCAGGCCGAGGTAGCGCGGCAGCGGCACCACCGGCAGGCGGTCGAGCAGGTTCCTGAGCTCCTCGGTCACCGCCGCCGGCAGCAGGTCCTGGCGCAGCGCCAGCACCTGGCCGAGCTTGATGTAGGTCGGGCCGAGGATCTCCAGCCGGCGGCGCAGCTGCACCGGGAACGGCCGGTCCACCAGGCTCTTGTCGATGAACGGCCGGCTGAGCGCGGCGAGCAGCGCGGCCAGGCCGTGCAGCAGGCGCCAGCGCTTGGCCGCGGCGGCCCCGCCCGCCCCGCCGGACGCCGTGCGGCGCCGGCGCACCAGGTCGTTGAGGCCGCCGAAGGTGAGCCCGATCAGGTGGCGCTGGATGACGAAGGCGCGCCGCACCAGCCGCTCGGGCGGCACGTCCGGCAGCATCTCGTAGCCCGGCATCGCGCCGTCGTCGGCGGGCGTGTCCGGCGGCGGCGCCGGGGCGGCGGCAGGCGGCTCGGGAGCGGTCGCCTCCGGCGGCGGTGCGGCGGGCGGGAGGGGCTCGGGGAGCGCCACGTCAGCGGTTGCGGCCGTATCTCTCGTGGCTCGACACCCAGTCGAGGGAGGAGATGGCGGCGGCGAGCGAGATCTCGCCCGCCAGCACCACGCCGGCGATGATCTCGGCGAGCTTCCTGACCTTGCCGCGGCCGGCGCAGCCGAGGATCTTCAGGCACTCGTTCTGCGTCGGCAGGCCGGTGCCGCCGCCGTGGGTGGCGACGATGAGCGACGGGATGGTGATCGAGATGTAGAGGTCGCGGTCCGCCGTCACCTCGGTGTAGACCACGCCGGCCGACGACTCCGCCACGTTGGCGACGTCCTGGCCGGTGGCGATGAACATGGCGGTGATGCCGTTCGGCGAGTGGCAGCCGTTGTTGTTGGCGCCGGAGAGGAAGGCGCCGACGTTGGCGATGTTGGCGTGATAGTGCACGGTCTCGGGGTCCACCCGCATGTGCTGCAGCAGCACGTCGCGCGGGATGGTGGCCTCGGCGGTGACGCGCTTGCCGCGGGTGCGCATGATGTTGATCTGCGACGCCTTCTTGTCGGTGGCGAAGTTCGACTCCAGGTAGAAATGGCGGATGTTGGGAGCGTTCTCCAGCATCCAGCTGCACGCCGCGAAGGTGGCGCGCCCCACCATGTTCTGGCCGGCGGCGTCGCCGGTCGTGTAGTTGAAGCGCAGGAAGACGAGCTTGTTCGACAGGTATTTGTCGATGTAGGTGAGGCGGGCGACGCTCGACGTGGCCTCGGCCTCGGCGCGGATGTCTCCGACGCGCTCGTCCACCCAGGCGGCGAACTCGCGCGCGTGCCGCGCGTTGTCGAAGACGAAGACCGGCGCGCGCTGCATCGCGTCGCCCACCACGGTGGTGGTGACGCCGCCCGAGAGGTTCAGCACCTTCATGCCGCGGTTGTAGGACGCCACCAGGGTGCCCTCGGTGGTGGCCAGGGGGATGAGGAAGTCGCCCACCGCGTCCTCGCCGTTGACGTGCAGCGGGCCGGCGAAGCCGATCGGCACCTGCGCCACGCCGGTGAAGTTCTCGATGTTGCCCCGGGTGACGGCGGGATCGAAGGAGAACTTGTCGATGTGTTGGAGCTTGACGCCGGCGTAGGTCTCGACGAAGCGCTGGCGCTCGGCCACGATCTCGGGGGTGTGGTTGTCGTCCTTGTGGTACGGCACGGCGGTGCGGCGCGGCGCCTGCTCGGCGATGGCGTCGGTGACCTTGAAGGAGAGGGCGCCGAACGGCTTGACCTCGAAGGCGAGGGCGATCTCGTGGGTGCCGCGCGGCAGCGCCTCGACGCGGGCGTGGACGCGCAGCACCTGGCGCAGCGGAAAGGCCATGGCGCGCTCGGGCGCGATCTGCGCCGCGGCGAGCGGCGGCTCGCCGTCCACCGCCAGGGTGAGGCGGTCGAGGGGCACCGCCTGGCCGTTGATGCGCACCTCGGCGAGGTGGGTCAGGGTGGCGTCGGCCAGGCGGTTCTTCAAGCTGAAGTGAACGCCGTCGTCGGCGTTGGCCAGGCTGCCGAAGGTGTACATCTGCTTGAGGATGAGCGATGGGATCTTCATGGATCGGTCCTCGGTCGGGGGAGACTGCCGGAGACGCCCGGGCGTGGGCGCCAGTGTACCGCTGATACCCTTGGGGCTCAATCGGATAGCGAGAAAGGCCCGGAGACCGGCAGACGCTGAGCGCGGTGGCCGGAGGGGGTGCCGGTTCCCTCCCTCCGCGTCGCGGGGAGGGCTCGGGTGGGTGGGCGCGCGTTCCGGGGTCGAAGGCTCGCACCTCCTTTTAGCGAC
>JASLEW010000829.1 GCA_030150965.1 Thermoanaerobaculia bacterium
CCACTACCAGGATCTCTACGTGGCGGTGCCGGAGGCCGGCGCCGACTTCTCGGGCCTGCGCTTCCGCGGCGAGCCGTACCTGTTCGTCGAGCGCTGCGCCCTGGCCGGCGCCGACCGGCTGGAGCTGCGCGGCTGGGCGGCGAACCTGGGGTGGGGGAGCCTCGCGGCGGTCGAGGTGCTGCTCGACGGCGAGCCGCTGGCGCGGCTGCCGGTCGAGATCGAGCGGCCGGCGGTGGCCGAGCTGCTGTGCGACCCGCGCCAGGTGCGGTCGGGCTGGGCCGGCAGCTGCCGGCTGCCGGCCGGCGTGTCGCGCTCGGCGGCGGTGCTGGCGCTGCGGGTGATCGACGACCAGGGAGGCGTGCACCCGGAGGCCGCGGCGCGCCTGGAGGCGGCGCTGCACGACTCGACGCGGCTGGACGTCACGGTGGTGGCGCGCGAGCTGCACGGCGCCAGGCAGGAGGCCGCCCGCCTGGAGGGCGAGGCGGCGGCGCTGCGGGCGCGCATCGCGGCGATGGAGGCGAGCCGCTTCTGGAAGCTGCGCAACCTGTGGTTCCGGCTCAGGGGCAGGCTGGGCTTCGGACGTTGAGGGCCAGGTTGGCCGGAGTCTTGCTAGTGAAGGCTCGCGGCGCGATGCTATGGTGAGTGCCTGATGGCGGCGGAGCGCGGTGCCGAGGTTCTGGTCGAGGCCGCCCTGTCGCTCGGGGCGCATGGGCGGATCGTGCTCTGCCAGATCGTGCGCACCGCGGGCTCGACACCCGGCAAGGTGGGTTGGAAGATGTTGGCGCGTCCTGACGGTACCTTCTGCGGCAATCTGGGCGGCGGCGCCTTCGAGGCCATGGTCAAGGCCGACGCCCTCGCCATGCTCGGCGCCGGCGGCAACGGCAGCCGGGCCCCGGCCGACGCCGCCGCGCCGCCCGCGGCGGCACCGCCGGCGGTGGTCAAGCGTTATTACCTCACCGAGCAGGCGGTGCGGGGGGAGCCGACCGGCATGGTGTGCGGCGGCATGGCGGAGGTGTTCCTGGAGGTGATCGCCGCGGCGCCGGTGCTGGTCGTCTGCGGCGGCGGGCCGGTGGGGCAGGCGCTGGCGCAGGCCGCCGGCCCGGCGGGCTTCGAGACCCTGGTGGTGGACGACCGCGAGGCCTTCCGCCGCCCCGAGCTGTTTGCCGAGGGGACGCGGCTGGCGGCGGTGGACCGCGACTACTCGCAGGACTTCCTCGCCGCCGTGGCCCAGCGCGAGCTCTACGTCGCGGTGGTGTCGCGCTGCTGGGAGACCGACGTGGCGGCGCTCGCCGCCGTGCTGCGCCAGGCGCCGCCGCGGCTGTGCTACCTCGGGCTCATGGGCAGCCGGCGCAAGGTGGCGCGGGTGCGCGAGGAGCTGGCGCAGCGCGGCGCCGACCTCGGCGGCGTGCGCCTGCATGCGCCGATCGGCCTGCGCCTGGGCGGCGACAGCCCGGGCGAGATCGCGATCTCGATTCTGGCGGAGGTGATCGGAACGCGTTATGAGATGCCGGCCAAGGACTGAACGCAAGCTCTTCGCCACGCCGCGGCCGGCCGCCGGGAGCCGGCCGCGGCGCCTGCCCCTGCTCCCCCTCGTGGTGGCCGCCGTGGCCGCCGGCGGCCTGCTGGCCGCCAGCCTCCGTCCGGTCGCCGGCATGCCGGCGGAGGCACCGCCGGCGCCGGCCGCCGCCGGCTGGCGGCCGATGCCGATCTGGGGCGGCGACATCCGCAGCCTGGTGATCGCGCCGGACGACCCGGACCTGGTGCTCGCGGGCACCACCACCGGCCAGCTCTACCTGTCGCGGGACGGCGGCTCCTCGTGGAGCGACGCCGGCGCGCCGCTGCCCTTCCCCGGCTGGGTGGTGAGCAGCCTGCGCTGGGATCCGAACCACCGCGGCCGGCTGTGGGTGGCGCTGTGGGGCGTTTGGGGCGGCGGTCAGGTGGCGTTCTCCGACAACCTGGGCAAGACCTGGGCGGCGCGCTCGGCGGGGCTGCCCACGGAGCCGGTCTACTCGCTCGCGCCGGTGCCGGGCCGCGAGGGGCGCCTGTTCGCCGGCACCCTCTCCGGCGTCTACGGTACCGAGGACGGCGGCGGCAGCTGGCAGCGGCTCACCGGCGCCCTGCCGGAGCTGCAGAAGGTGACCAGCCTGGTGGTCGATCCGACGCGGCCGGAGACGGTGATCGCCGGCACCTGGCGGCAGGCCTACCGCAGCGACGACGGCGGCCACACCTGGTCGGGGATCTTCGACGGCATGGTGCTCGACACCGAGGTCTTCAGCCTCACGCCGGTCGCCGAGCATCCCGGCGAGATCTGGGCCTCGTCGTGCGGCTGGGTCTACCAGACCCAGGACCGCGGCGACCATTGGATGCGCTTCAAGGACGGTCTCGACGAGCGGCGCACGCTGAGCTTCGCCGTGCTGCCCGACGGGCGCCTGCTGGCCGGCACGGTGGCGGGCGTCTACGCCTCGACCGACGGCGCCCGGTCGTGGCGGCGGATCAGCGATCCGGCGCTCTCGGTGAGCGCCATCGCCGTCCATCCGGCGCGTCCGAACCGCATCCTGATCGGCACCGAGGGGGCGGGGGTGTGGCTGTCGACCGACGGCGGCGGCGATTTCTTTCTCTCCAGCCGCGGCATGACCGCCACCCGCGCCGCCGGCCTGGCGGTGGCCGGCAACGACCTGCTGGTGGCGGTCAACGACGCCGGGCCGGTGTCCGGGGTCTACGTCTCCCGCGACCGGGGCCGGACGTTCACCGAGGATTTCGCGCCGCTGCCGACGGTGCTCGACCTGGCGGTGGCGGGCACCCGCGCCTACGCCGCCACCGAGCACGGCCTCTACGAGCGGCGGGGCGTCAGCTGGCACCGCGTCCCCGAGCTGGGCACCGGCCGGGTCGAGCAGCTGGCGGTCGAGGAGGCGTCCGGCGGCGAGGACGGCGGCGGCGCGGTGGGCGCGGCCTATGCGCCAGGCGGCGCGCGCCTGGTGGCGCGCACCCCGGACGGCCTCTTCGAGCTGGGCCCCAAGGGCGTCTTCGTGCGGCGCCCCTACAGG
>JASLEW010000894.1 GCA_030150965.1 Thermoanaerobaculia bacterium
TGGACCGGCGTGCCCTGCCGCCGCCCGGCCAGGCGGCGGCCGGGGCCGCCGCGGCGAAGGTGGCGCCGCGCACGCCGGTGGAGGAGATCCTGGCGCTGATCTGGCGGGACGTGCTGGGGACGGGCGAGATCGGCATCCACGACAACTTCTTCGATCTCGGCGGCCACTCGCTGCTGGCGACGCGGGTGGTGTCGCAGCTGCGCGCCGCCTTCCAGGTGGAGCTGGGGCTGGGTGAGCTGTTCGCGGCGCCCACCGTGGCGGAGCTTGCCGGCCGCGTGCACGACCTCCTGCGGACGGCGGGACCGGCCCTGCCGGGGGGGGCGCCGGCTTCGCCGATCTCGCCGGCCCCGCCGATCGTTCCGGTGCCGCGCACGGGCGTGGATCTGCCGCTGTCGTTCGCCCAGCAGCGCCTCTGGTTCATCGATCAGCTGGAGCCCGGCACGGCGCTCTACAACGTGCCGGTCGCCCTTCGCGCCGAGGGCGGCCTGTCGGCGCCGGTCCTGGCGCTGGCGCTGGGCGAGGTGGTGCGGCGCCACGAGGCGCTGCGCACCGTCTTCGCCGCCGGCAGGGAAGGCGCGCGCCAGGTGATCCAGCCGCCGCCGGTCCACTTCCCGTTGCCGCTCGTCGATCTGACCGCCCTGCCGCGGGCGGCGCGGCGGCCGGCGGCGGAGGCGGCGCTGCTGTGCGAGGCCCGGCGGCCGTTCGACCTGGCGCGCGGGCCGCTGCTGCGGGCGCGGCTGTGGCGGCTGGCGGAGAGCGAGCACGTGCTGCTGCTCGTGCTGCACCACATCGCGAGCGACGGCTGGTCGCTGGGGGTGCTGGTGCGGGAGGTGAGGGCGCTCTACGCCGCGTTTGCCGCCGGCCGTCCACCCCTGAGATCACCCCTTGCCGAGCTGCCGGTGCAGTACGCGGACTTCGCCGTCTGGCAGCGGCGGTGGCTCTCCGGCGCGGTGCTGGAGCGGGAGCTCGGCCACTGGCGGAACCGCCTGGCGGGTGCGCCGCCGCTGCTGGAGCTGCCCACCGACCGGCCGCGCCCGGCGGTGCAGAGCTTCCGCGGCGCGATGCGCCCGGTGGCCCTGCGGCCGGAGCTGTCGCAGGCGCTCGCGGCGCTCTCCCGGCGGCAGGGGGCGACCCTCTTCATGACCCTGGCGTCGGCGCTCGCCGTCGTGCTGTCCCGCCTTGCGGGCCAATCCGACCTGACGCTGGGGACGCCGGTGGCGGGCCGCCACCGCCAGGAGATCGAGGGGCTGATCGGATTCTTCGTCAACACCCTGGTGCTGCGTCCCGATCTGGCGGGCGGTCCGCCGTTCGTCGAGCTGCTGTCGCGGGTGCGGCGCGAGGCGCTGGAGGCCTACGCGCATCAGGACCTGCCGTTCGAGAAGCTGGTCGAGGAGCTGTCGCCGGAGCGGAGCCTGGCGCAGACGCCGCTGTTCCAGGTGATGCTCGCCTGGCAGAACGCGGGGAACGCGCTGAACGCGGGAGATCAGGCGGCAGACGGGCTGACGCTGGCGGGCCTGCGCCTGGTGCCGATGGCCCTGCCGCTGCCGGTGGCGAAGTTCGACCTCACGCTCGAGCTGACGCCGGAGGAGAGCGGCCCCCTCCCGGGCACCGTTGGGATCGGGGGCATCGCGGGCACGCTGGCCTACAGCACCGCCCTCTTCGACGCGGCGACGATGGTGCGCCTGGTGCGCGGTTTCGAGCGCCTCCTCGAGTCGGCCGTGCGGAAGCCGGAGGGGCGGATCGAGGAGCTGGACCTCCTGCCGGCGGCGGAGCGCCATCAGGTGCGGGCGGAATGGTCGGACACGGCGGTGCGGTGGGAGCTGGGCGGGACGCTGCACGGCCGGATCGAGGAGCAGGTGCGGCGCACGCCGGAGGCGGTGGCGGTGGTGGGGGGCGAGAGGTCGGAGTGGGTGGTGACCTATCGCGAGCTGGACCGCCGGGCAGGACGGCTGGCGCGCCGGCTGCGGTCGCTGGGGGTGGGCGTGGAGTCGCGGGTGGGCCTGTACGCGGAGCGTTCGGTCGAGCTGCTGCTGGGCCTCCTGGGGATCCTCAAGGCCGGAGCGGCATACGTGCCGCTCGATCCGGACCATCCGGCGGAGCGTCTGGCCCTCCTGGCGGCGGACGCGCTGGGGCCTTCGGGGGTGGTGGTGGCGGCGCCCGCGGCGCTCCCGGCGACCGTGGCCCCCCCGTCCCCCCAGGTCACCCCGGCAGCAGCCGGCGCTGGCAGCGCGGCGGCAGCAGCGGCAGCGGCAGGAGCGGCGGGAGCGGCGGAAACGGCGGGAGCGATTCCGGACCTGGGGCTGCCGGTGGTGCTCACGACGCCACCGCCGGGCGCCGGCGGGCGGCCCGAGGAGGGGGAGGAGGAGGAGACGGCGAGCGTGGCGGTGCCGGAGGGGGCGCTCGCCTACGTGATCCATACCTCGGGTTCGACGGGGCGGCCGAAGGGCGTGATGAACAGCCACCGCGGCGTCATCAACCGGCTGCTGTGGATGCAGGAGCTGTACGGGCTGTCGGCGGCGGACCGGGTGGTGCAGAAGACGCCCTACAGCTTCGACGTCTCCGTGTGGGAGCTCCTCTGGCCGCTGCTCGTGGGCTCGCAGGTGGTGATGGCGCGTCCCGGCGGGCACCGCGATCCCTCCCACCTGGCGGGTTGGATGAAGGAGCAGGGCGTGACGGTGGCGCACTTCGTGCCGTCGCTGCTGCAGGTGTTCGTGGAGGAGGAGGGCGCGGCGGAGCTGCCGGCGCTGCGGTGCGTGCTCGCAAGCGGCGAGGCCCTGCCCTGCGAGTTGGAGCAGCGGGCGGTGCGGCGTCTGGGAGCGCCGGGAGCGCTCGGGACGCTCGGAGCGAGGCTCTACAACCTGTACGGCCCGACGGAGGCGGCGGTGGACGTGTCGTGGTGGCGTTGCCGGGAGGCGGCGGCGCCGCGGCCGGTGCCGATCGGCCGCGCGGTGGCGAACACGCGGCTGTACGTGGTGGAGCGCGGCGGCGCGCTGGCGCCGATCGGTGCGCGGGGCGAGCTGTGGATCGGCGGCGTGCAGGTGGCGCGCGGCTATCAGGGACGTCCGGAGCTGACGGCGGAGCGCTTCGTCGCCGACGCCTGGAGCGGCGAGCCCGGGGCGCGGGCCTACCGGACCGGGGACCTGGTCCGGCGGCGCGCCGACGGCGAGATCGAGTACCTGGGGCGGCTCGATCACCAGGTGAAGCTGCGCGGCCACCGCATCGAGCTGGGGGAGATCGAGGCGGTGATGCAGCAGTGTCCCGGTGTGGGCGAGGCGGCGGTGGTGCTGCTGGAGCCGGGGCGGGCCGCCGCCGGTCCCCCCGGCACCGACCGCTGCCTGGCGGCCGTCTACGTGGCGAGCGCGAGCGCGAGCAAGACCGGCGGCCACCGGCGACGCGGCGCGAACCAGCCGGAGACAGCGGAGGAGAGCCCGGGTGCGAGCGGCGCAGGAGGTGCGAGCGGCGCGCCGGCGTCGGCGCCGCCCGCGGCCGGAGAGCTGCGGGATTTCCTGGCGCGGCGCCTGCCGTCCTACATGGTGCCGTCGCGGCTGGTGACGCTCGCGGCGCTGCCGCTGACGCCCAACGGCAAGGTGGACCGCCGCGCCCTGGCCGCGCTGCTCGCCGCCGGCGGCGCGGGCGAGTCGGCGTCGCCGGACGAGCACCCGGCGCCGCGCGGGCCGGTCGAGGAGGTGCTGGCGGGGATCTGGGAGGAGATCCTGGAGCGCCGACGGGTGGGGGCCGCGGACAACTTCTTCACCTTGGGCGGTCACTCGCTGCTGGCCACGCGGGTGATCTCGCGGGTGCGCTCGGCGCTCGGCGTCGAGCTGCCGCTGCGGGCGATGTTCGAGCAGCCGACGGTGGCGGGGCTGGCGCGGCTGATCGAGCGGGCGTCGCGGGCGGGCGCCGGGGAGGGCGCGGCGGCGCCGCCGCTCGTGCCGGTGGACCGTCGAGGGGAGCTGCCGCTGTCGTTCGCCCAGCAGCGGCTGTATTTCATCGATCAGCTGGAGGGCGGGGCGCTGTACAACGTGCCGCTGGCGCTGCGGGTCTCGGGCGCCCTGTCGGTGCCGGTGCTGGGCCGGGTGCTGGCGGAGGTGGTGCGCCGGCACGAGGTCTTGCGGACGGTGTTCCCGGCGGTGAACGGCGAGCCGCGGCAGCTGATCCTGCCGCCCCAGGGAATCGCCACCGGCCTGGAGTCCGTCGCCTCCCTTGGCGTCGCCAAAGGGGGGTGCGGACCAGCGACGCTGGCCGAGCATCTCCAGAGCTCCGAGTTCCCCCCACCACGTGAAGGGAGGCAGCGGACCCATGCCCATGGCCCGGTGCTGCCGCTGGTGGACCTCTCGGGATTGCCGCCGGCGCGGCGGCCGGCGGTGGCGGAGGAGCAGGCGGCGGCGGAGGCGCGGCGGCCGTTCGACCTGGCGCGGGGGCCGCTCTTCCGCCCGGTGGCCTGGCGGCTGGACGCGGCGGAGCACCTGGTGCTCCTGGCCATGCACCACGTCGTCTCCGACCTCTGGTCGCTGGGGGTGCTGGCGCGCGAGGTGGCGGCGCTCTACCCGGCGTTCTCCGCGCGGTCCCCCTCGCCGCTGCCGGAGCTGACGCTGCAGTATGCCGACTTCGCCGCCTGGCAGCGCGGCTGGCTGCGCGGCGAGGTGCTGGCGGCGGAGCTGGCGCACTGGCGGCGGCGGC
>JASLEW010000939.1 GCA_030150965.1 Thermoanaerobaculia bacterium
CGCGGCGCCCTGGCCGCGCGGGCGGCGCGCGACCTCGAAGCCTGGGCGGCGCGGCTCGGGGTGCCGTTCGATCCCGCGCCCCTGCGCCCGGCGCCGGCCGCGGGCGCCGGCACCGCACCGCAACCGGCCGGAGCATGCGACGGGACGCCGGCCCCGGCGCTGCCCGCGGGCGGCCGGAGCCACCTGGCCTGAGATGCGGCAGCTCATCCAGCGCTACCTGGAGCACCTCGAAGGCGAGCGCGGCGTCTCGCCGCACACCGTGCGCGCCTACGAGGGCGACCTGCTGCGCTTCCTCGACTTCCTGGCGCGCGACTTCCTGGGCCGGCCGGCGGCGGAGATCCGCCCCGCCGACGTGGACGGCCTGGCGGTGCGCTCGTACCTCGCCGCCCTGCACGCCCAGGGGCTCGCGCGCCGCAGCCAGGCGCGGGCGCTGTCGGCGCTCAAGAGCCTGCTGCGCTTCGCCTGCCGCGAGGGGACGCTGGCCGCCAACCCGGCGCTCGCGGTGCCGTCGCCGAAGCTGCCCAAGACCCTGCCCCGCCACCTGCGGCCGGGCGAGGTCGAGGCCCTGCTCGAGGCGCCGGCGCCGGCCTCGACCCCGGACCTCGCCCCGGAGCTGGCGCTGCGCGACCAGGCGGCGATCGAGCTGCTCTACGCCACCGGGGTGCGGGTGGCGGAGCTGGTGGGGCTCGACTGGGGCTCGATCGACCTGCCGGGGCGGGTGCTGCGGGTGCTGGGCAAGGGCGGCAAGGAGCGCATGGTGCCCTTCGGCCGGCCGGCGGCGGCGGCGCTCGCGGCGTGGCTCGACGCCTGGGAAGGGGTGCGCGCGGCGGCCGGCGCCGGCGCGGGCGCCGGCGAGCCGGTCTTCCTCAACCACCGCGGCGGCCGGCTCACCGACCGCTCCGTGCGGCGCATCCTCGACCGCTGGGTGGAACGGACGGCGCTGGCGCGGGGCATCCATCCGCACACCCTGCGCCACACCTTCGCCACCCACCTGCTGGAGAACGGCGCCGACCTGCGGACCATCCAGGAGCTGCTGGGGCATTCCTCCCTCTCGACCACCCAGAAGTACACCCATGTCGAGGTCGAGCGGCTGCTCACGGTGTACCGCGGCGCCCATCCGCGCGCCAAGCGCGGCGGTTGAAACAGGGTCCCCTGGTACAATCCAGCCGCCATGGACAAGTTTGCCAGCACCACCGTGCTGCTCGTGCGCCGCGACGGGCGGGTCTGCATGGCCAGCGACGGCCAGGTCACGATGAACAACAGCACGGTGATGAAGAGCGGCGCCCGCAAGGTGCGCCGCGCCGCCAAGGGCACCGTCCTGGTGGGCTTCGCCGGCGGCGGCGCCGACGCGCTGGCGCTCTTCACCCGCCTCGAGGCCAAGCTGGAGGAGTTCGGCGGCAACCTCGAACGCGCCGTGGTCGAGCTGGCCAAGGAATGGCGGACCGACCGCGCCCTGCGCCAGCTCCAGGCGGTGATCCTGGTCACCGACCGCGAACGGACCTTCCTGGTCTCCGGCGCCGGCGAGCTGCTGCAGCCCGACGAGGACGACGCCGCGCTGGCGATCGGCTCGGGCGCCAACTACGCGCTCGCCGCGGCGCGCGCGCTGCTGCGCCACACCGCGCTTCCGGCCGACCAGATCGTGCGCGAGGCGATGAGGATCGCCGCCGAGATCTGCATCTTCACCAACGACCGGCTGACGGTCGAGGAGCTCTAAGCGGCCATGGCCACCCAGACCTCCAGCGAGGCGCCGCCGTCGCTGACGATCGAGAACATGACGCCGCGCGAGATCGTCGGCGAGCTGGACAAGTACGTGGTCGGCCAGCACCTGGCCAAGCGGGCGGTGGCGATCGCCCTGCGCAACCGCTGGCGGCGCCAGCAGCTGCCGGAGGAGATCGCCGACGAGATCGCGCCCAAGAACATCCTGATGATCGGCCCCACCGGCGTCGGCAAGACCGAGATCGCCAGGCGCCTGGCGCGGCTCGCCAAGGCGCCGTTCCTGAAGGTCGAGGCGAGCAAGTTCACCGAGGTCGGCTACGTCGGCCGCGACGTCGAATCGATGGTGCGCGACCTGGTGGAGATCGCTGTCGGCATGGTCAAGGAGGAGAAGCGCGACACGGTGCGCGAGGCGGCGGCGCAGCGGGCGGAGGAGCGGCTGCTGCAGCTGCTGGTGCCGCCGCGCCCGATCAGCAGCTACCTGAAACCCGACCCCGAGGAGGACGACGAGGACGAGCTCGCCAAGACGCGCGAGAAGTTCCGCGCCAAGCTGCGCTCCGGCGCGCTCGATCAGCGGCGGGTCGAGATCGAGGTGGACGAGTCGTCCTATCCCAGCCTGGAGATGTTCACGCCGCAGGGGGTCGAGGAGGTCGGCATCAACATCAAGGACATGCTGCCCGGCCTGTTCGGCCGCAAGAAGCGGCAGCAGGTGTCGGTGGTCGAGGCGCGCGAGATCCTGCAGCAGCAGGAGGCCGAGAAGCTGATCGACCGCACCCAGGTGGCGCGCGAGGCGCGGCAGCGGGTGGAGCAGGGCGGCATGATCTTCCTCGACGAGATCGACAAGATCGCCGGCCGCGAGGGCGGGCGCGGCCCCGACATCTCGCGCGAGGGGGTGCAGCGCGACCTGCTGCCGATCGTCGAGGGCACCAACGTCTCGACCAAGTACGGCATGGTCAAGACCGACCACATCCTGTTCATCGCCGCCGGCGCCTTCCACGTCAGCAAGCCGTCCGACCTCATCCCCGAGCTGCAGGGGCGCTTCCCCATCCGCGTCGAGCTGGACGCGCTGACCGAGAAGGACTTCGTGCGCATCCTGACCGAGCCCGAGACGGCGCTCACCAAGCAGTACTCGGCGCTGCTCGGCACCGAGGGGGTGACGGTCGAGTTCACCGGCGACGCCGTGGCCGAGGTGGCGCGGCTCGCGGTCGAGGTCAACTCCACCACCGAGAACATCGGTGCGCGGCGCCTCTCCACGCTGCTCGAGCGGCTGCTCGACGAGGTCTCCTTCGATGCCCCCGAGATGGCCGGCGTCCATGTGCGGGTGGACACCGACTACGTGCGGCGGGCGCTCTCCGAAATCGTCAAGAACCAGGATCTCTCGCGCTATGTCCTATGACCTGAAGCGGCCGGCCCGGGGTGGAAAGGCCGGCCGCGCGGTGCCCGTCCGCGCCGGCGCGGCGGTGACGGAGATGGCGGCGGGAGCGCTGGGGCCGACGCTTGCGCTCGGCCTGGCGCTCACCCTGGCGATCGCCGCCGCCGGCTGCGGCAAGGAGGGGCCGCCGACGCCGCCGCTGCGCGAGGTGCCGGCGCCGACCAAGGACCTGGTGGTGCGGCAGCGCGGCACGCACGTGCTGCTCTCCTTCCGCTACCCGCAGACCACGCCCGGCGGCCAGGCGCTGGGCGGGGTGTCGAAGGTGGAGGTCTACGACGCCGTGATCCCGCCGCCCAAGCCGGTGGAGAGCAAGACCTCCAAGGGCGGCAAGACGGCGAAGCCGGGGACGGCCGGCACCGCCGGCACGACCGGCGGCACGGGCGCTGCGGCGGGGACCGCCAAGGCCGGTGCCGGCACGGCGGCAGCCGGGAGCACGGAGGGCGGCGCTGCCGGAGGGACGCCGGCCACGGCCGCCGGGACCACGGCGACCACGCCGGCGGCGGCAGGGGCGGCCGGCACCGGGACACCGGGAGCCGGCGGAACCGCGGCGGCTCCGGGAGCGGCCGGTACGGCCGGCGCCGCCGGCAGCGCGGGC
>JASLEW010000028.1 GCA_030150965.1 Thermoanaerobaculia bacterium
TGATCTGTGGCACGTCGAGCCGGGTGACTTGCACGGCACCTCCTGCCTGGCGGTCTACGCCTCCTCGGTTGGGCGGGCCTGACTTTAACAGGCTGCCGAAGGATCCCGCACACCGCGCCACGCGCCGCGGCGGCGCGTGGCCGTCTGCGGCGTCGCTCCTCGCCGATGTCCCAGCATCGCCTGCGTCGCGGCGCCTGCCATCCGGTCCCGCGGCGCTCGCGCCGCTCGGGACGTGTCGCATGGCCTTTTCAGCAGCCTGCCGGCGCGCCCGCGCCGTGGCGCCCACCGCACCGCTCCGCGGGAGCCTCCGGCGGCGGCCGACGGCAGCATGATAGTTTCGGCCGGCCTGGCCACCCGCCGCCGGCGCCGGCGCCAAGCGGCGCCGGCGGCACCGGCAGCGCCGGCGGCGGCAGGCAGCGTGACGAGTTGGCCCGATGTGGGAACGAAACGCCGCATCGGGTGGTTTCCAGGTAAGCTGAGGCGTCGAATCAGCCCCCCCGAACCGAAAGTGAGATCGACCATGGACGAGCAGCCCACCCCCCTCCCGTATCCGGCCCACGAAGACCAACAGCACGCTTCCCACACCGACCCCGAGGCCGACTCTCCCCAGCAGGCCGCCATCCATCCACCAGCGCAGGACACCTCGACGCCCCAGGCGGCGTCTCCGGACCACCAGGAGGCTCCGGGGGCGGCCGCGGCCGAGCCGCCGCAGGAAGAGCCGGCAGCGCCGCCCGCCGCCGCGGCCCTTGCGCCGACCGAGCCGACCGAGCCGGCCGAGCCGCCGGCGTCGGCCGCGCCGCCGGCTCCGGAAACCGCTCCGGCCAGCGAGCCGGACGAGGCGCAGAAGGGCTTCGGCGAGATCCTAGCCGAGTTCGAGCAGCAGCAGGGGGGCGCGCAGCCGGAGGAGAAGCAGCAGCGGCGCGCGGCAGCGGGAGGCGCCGGGGGCGGCGCGCCGGCGGGCACGGTGCGGGGCACGCCGAACGTCGGGCAGAAGGTGAGCGGCAAGGTGCTCTCGATCACCGACGAGCAGGTCTTCGTCGATCTCGGCACCAAGTCCGAGGGCATGATCGAGGCCGCCCAGCTGCGCGATGCCGAGGGCAAGCTCACGGTCGGCGTCGGCGACAGCATCGACGCCACGGTCACCGCGATCGACCCGGAGAGCGGCGTCATCGTGCTGCGCAAGCGCGCCGGGGGCGGGCGCGGCGGCCACCAGGAGGTGGCCAACGAGCTGCGCCAGGCGTTCCAGTACGGCATGCCGGTCGAGGGCCAGGTCACCGGTATCAACAAGGGCGGCGCCGAGGTCCAGGCCTACGGCATGCGCGCCTTCTGCCCGCTGTCGCAGCTCGACCTGCGCTATGTCGAGAACCCGCAGCAGTTCATCGGCCAGAAGCTCAAGTTCAAGGTGGCGCGGATCGAGGAGGGGAGCCGCAACCGGCGGCCGGACATCGTGCTGTCGCGCCGCGCCCTGTTGGAGGACGAGGCACAGACCAAGGCCGCCGAGCTGCGGGCGCGCCTGCAGGTGGGGGCGGTGATCAAGGGGCGGGTCACCTCGCTGACCACCTACGGCGCCTTCATCGACCTCGGCGGCCTCGAGGGCCTGCTGCACGTGAGCGAGATCGGCTACTCGCGCCTGGCGGACCCGCGCGAGGCGCTCGCCGTCGGCCAGGAGGTCGAGGTGCAGGTCATCAAGATCGAGAAGGGCAAGGACGAGAAGCGCCCCGAGCGCATCTCGCTGTCGCGCCGCTCGCTCGAACGCGACCCCTGGCGGGATGCCGCCGACCGTTTCCCCGAGGGGACGGTGCTGCAGGGCCGGGTGATGCGCCTGGAGTCGTTCGGCGCCTTCGTCGAGGTGGCGCCGGGCCTGGAGGGACTGGTGCACGTGAGCGAGCTGGGCGCGGGGCGCCGCCTCAATCACGCGCGCGAGGCGGTGCAGATCGGCCAGGACGTCAGGGTGCGGGTGCTGAGCGTCGATCCGGTGAAGCGCCGCATCTCGCTGTCGATGGCCTTCGGCGAGGACCACGAGCCGGAGGAGGAAGCCGCGCCGCGCGAGCGCGAGACGGCGGGCGCCGCCCAGCAGTCCGGCAGCTTCGGCTCGCTCGGCGACTTCTTCAAGTCGAGCAACCAACGCCGGAAGTAGGTCGCTCCTCCTTCCAGGCAGGGCGCGCCGCGGCCGGCGGCCGCCCTGCCACGGCCGGCGCGCGGGCCGCACCTCCCGCGCCGCTCTCCGCCCCGACCGGCCGACCGCTAAACCCGCATCACCGCTGATGGATCGGCGCGCCGAGCCGTTGACTTTTGGCAGCGGATGTGAGCTACTCACCGCCGTTACACGGACGTTGCGCCGCACGGTTCCACCGGGGCCCACATCTTGGCAAGGAGCTTCTTGGCCCATGAACTCCAAGCGCCCTCTCCGCACCCGGCCCATCCGCCGCTACCGCCGCCTGCTCGCCGCGCTGACCGCCCTGCTGCTCGCCACCGGCGGCTGGATCGCGGTCCTCTCCGTGCGGCCCGCCGCGGCGCAGAGCCTCCAGGGATCTCATGAGTCGATGGCGCGCCAGAACGAGGTGGCGCAGGAGCACGATTACGCCTACCTGCGCACCACCCAGGACGTGGTGCGCGCGGTGGACGCGGGCACCCTGGTCGCGGTGCGCGGCAACGGCGACTTCGAGCTGGCGATCGAGGAGGTGTCGTTCCCCTACGCCCGCCCCGAGGTGCGGACCTTCCTGGAGCAGCTGGGGCACGCCTACCGCGCCGCCTGCGGCGAGCCGCTGGTGGTGACCAGCCTGGTGCGGCCGATCACCCATCAGCCCTGGAACGCGTCGCCCATCTCGGTGCACCCGACCGGCATGGCGGTGGACCTGCGGCGCAGCGACCGGCGCTCCTGCCGGCAGTACATCGAGAGCACGCTGCTGGCGCTGGAAGCCGAGGGGATGGTCGAGGCGACCAAGGAGCACTGGCCGGCGCATTACCACGTCGCGGTCTTCCCCGATCCGCTGCTGCTGCCCGGCCCGATCGGCGACCCGAACGGCGTCACCCGCCTCGCGGCGCTGCACCATCCGGGCGCCCCCGGCTCAAGCAACGTCCAGCCGGCGGAGGACGGCGCCGCGGGCGGCGCCGGGCGCGTGCACCTGGTGCGCTCCGCCCGCACCGGCCGGCTGCGCATCACCCAGGGCGGCCGCGAGAACTCGGTCGTCAGCCGGCGCTCCGGGCGCATCGTGGTGCACCGCGCCACCGCCAACAGCGCCACGAGCCGGCGCCGGCAGGCCGCTCATCCGCCGGCCAGCCGCGTGGCGAAGCATCGCGTCCGCCGCGCGCATGGCCGGCGGATGAGCGGCCTGCCGGCGCCGGCTCGTGGCGCTGTTGGCGGTGGCGCGGTGCACCACGATGCGCCCGGAGCGCCGGCTGACGACCGAGTT
>JASLEW010000066.1 GCA_030150965.1 Thermoanaerobaculia bacterium
GTCGTCCAGCGTCCGGCCGGTCGCGACTCGTGCGGCTGGCTCGCGGCAGGCCCGGCGGTGCGGCAGCCCGGCGACCGGGGCGCCGCGCGGGCAGCGCGACCCTCGCCTGCCGGTCAACCCGGCGGCTCGGCTCGAGCTGCAGCGCCGCGGGCTGTCATTTTTCCGGCAGAATTCCGGCGGATACCATCACTTTCCGCGGCCTTTCTTGACACCGAGCCGCGCCGCCGGGTGCCGACCGCGAGCCCCGCCGTCTCCGCCGCGCGCCGCGCCGCTCGCTACCGCCCAAGCAGGCCCAGGCGCCGGCCAGGCCGGCCCCTCCGCCCCCGGCGTCAAGGCCAACGCCGGCCAGCGCCCATCAACGCGGGCCGTGCCCCTCCGCCCTCGCGGCATCGAACCGCCCCGGCCAGGCGGACCAATGCACGAGCCCCGGGCGCCGGCGCCGCTCGATGGCGAGCGCGACCCCCTCGATCCTCTCGCCCCTCTCGCCGCCGACCGCGGCCCCCCGCTCCCCGGCGCCGGCAGCCGGCGAGGCGGTGCGGCCTTCCACCGCCGTCCCCGCCGCAGACGCCGGGGGCGGCGCGACTTCGCCCGCCCGGCCGCCGGGGGCCTCCGCGGAGCCGGCCCCAGCGCGCCGCGCGCTCGTCGCGGGAGCTGAGGCTCCCGCCCCTGCCAGCCCGGCCTACTCGCGCTCCAGGGCGATGAGCGCCGCGAGGTCCGCGGCCGCGAGGCCCGCGGACGCCGCGGCCACCAGCTCGGGGATGACCGCGATCACCAGCCCCACGAGCGCGGGCCCGGCGCCCCCCGCGCTCAGGAGGGCCACCGCTTCGAGCAGCGCCAGCGCCGCCTCGGCGCCGAGCCCGTGGGCCGCGAGGCTGCCGAGCGCTTCGACGAGCATCTCGGCCTCCCGCCGCGGCGAGGCGGGCCCGCGGCCGCCGGAGCAGGGCCCGCCGGGAGGCGGGCCGCGCCGCCGTCCGCGCCGGCAACTAAGCCTTTTGCCCAAGCCCAAAGAGCCCAATCCCCGCCGCCGCCAGCGTCACCGGCTCGGCCCGCGGTTGGCACCCTGGCCGTCAGGCCTGTCGCGTCCTCATGCCATCTGTTGACGTTATGGTAAAACCCGGCCTTCAGGCGCGTCCCATCCCACACCGCATCATCCCACTGACCCGGCAGCCGAAGGAATATCCCCGAGCTGAGCGCGCTCGGCGTCGTGTAGTCGCGGCCGAATGGCTCGAAGCCGCCGCTCCAGGCCGTCAGGCCGGCGGCGTTGCTCGCCAGGTTCGGAGCGCCGAGGTGGTCAACGGTCAGGTAGGTCACCACGCCCGAGGCCGGCGGGCCATCGAGCTGGGCCACCGGGCGGCCGGCGATGTAAAACAGCAGCGTTTGCGCCTGCACGGCGCCGGTGAAGAAATTCTGCTGCTGCCGGTGGTAGAGAAGCCCGTCCGAGCTGTAGGGTCGGCGCGGTCACCAACGGCCCACAATCGGTGACCGCATTGCGCGCGCTCGCGAGGAACCCGCGGCCGTCGTAGGTCAAGGTGGCGGTCGCGCGCACGGTTTCCTCGGTCATCCGGGAGAGCTTGCCCGAGGCGTCGACCGCGAGGTCGAGCAGTGATGCCGCGACGTGCTGGCGAACAGGATGAGGATGTAATATTGCGCTTTCTGAGGTGCCGAGGCGGGAACTATTCGGGCCGGCTGCCGGCTGAGCAAGGAGGTCAGACACCTCTCCGTCCCTGCCTGGAGCGGTCGTATCTCACGACGACCAGTGCGATGACAAGCCAAACACCGGCGAGACTCCAGGAGAGGCTACGAGGAGCGGAGGTGAACCTCGGGAAGAGCAGCTCAAGGAGGTAGCCGGCGGGCAAAATGGCCACCAGGCCAATCACCGTGCCCATGGCTGCGCTCTGCGAGAGGTTGCGTCTGCGACCCTGCTCATACGCACCGATGATGGCTAGAAGAGTGGCGCCGATTACGACGCTCAAGACATCATAGGGGCCGGGGCTTATGGTGACGGCGATGGCTGCCGCCACGGCAGCGCCGGCAAGTGCGGCAGGGTCGAACGGCTCGCGGTGCTTCTGTTCTTCTCCCTGTTCTTTTCTGCGGGCAACTGGCACCTCTGACATGCTTGAGCTCCTTTCATACCGGGTCCACGGCCGGCACTACGCCTTCGGGCAGCCGGCTCAACGTTCCAGATAGGCGCGCAGGAATTGGTAACCAGTACCGGGGACATTTCCTGACCGTTCGAGCGACGGCCATCTGTGCCGGCCGGTGGTTGGTCCATTTCCTGACCCCATGACGAGGCCACCGGCTGATCATCTCCCGGTCGCAGTGGAAAGCTATATCGCCACCCGCCGCCCATCGAACCGCCGCAGGCTGAACCCGGCGAAGATCTCGTTGCCGGTGACCTTCAGCTCGCGCAGCACCTCGATCGCCAGGCGCTCGCCGAGATCCATCCCGGCGGCCACGTCCGAGCGCCAGTGGATGCCGGCGAAGTTGCGGCCCATGCCGACGTTCCAGGCCAGCTTGTCGAGCTCGCCGCCGACCGTCAGCGGCGGGCCGGCGTAACGCTCCAGGGCGAGGCCGTCCGCCGCCCCGACAACCGGGTCGGGCAGCAGGTGCGAGCCATCGAAGAACGCCTTGAGCACCGTGACGCCGGCGCCGGCGATGACCGCGTGCGCGGCCGGGTACGACGGATGGGCCGGGCAGCCCTCCGGGTACGCCTGCGGCAGCAGCGCCGTGCCGTGCCGGCGCACCGTCTCGGCCAGCGCTTTGCAGCGCAGCAGCTCCGCCGCGACCGGGTACCCGGCGCGGCCGGCGCGGACCATCTCGACCCTGCCGACGTGCTCCTCCGGGCGCAGCCGGCGGTGCACGCACCACTTCTGGAACCACGACGCGGTGAGCGCCACCTGGGTCACCACCGCCAGAAGATAGAAGAGATACGGCGCGCCGAAGGTCGCGAAGCCGGTCTGCGTGCGCGAATGCTGGTAGGGGTTGGCGCCGCTCGCCGGCGCGCCGATCTTGAGCAGCACGAGGCAAGCGTCGAGCGCCGCCTGGTAGCTGAAGTCGCGGTGCACCCACTCGCCGAGGTCGCGGCCGTTGCGGATGTGGCGCGGATGCTCGTCGAAGCGGTTGACCCCGGTGAGGCCGCCGTTCTGGCAGGCCAGCCAGGTCTCGTGCGCGGTCATGTAGTCAACCCCCGCCGCCGCCGTGCGCACCTGCTGCCTCACCCACACCGGCGGCAGGAAGACGTCGCGATGGAGGAACTGCGACAGGTACGGCCCGGTGAGCGACGCCGCGCCAGTGCCGCGGAAGAGGGTGGCCGGCACCACCGCACCGCCGGTCGCCCGCGGCCCGCGGAAATCGCCAAACCGCGACAGGTCCGCGGCGGCACGCGCCACCGCCGGGTGCCTCTCGTAGTCGGCGAACGCCACGTCGCGCAGCAGCGCCTGCCAGTGCAGCTCGGCAAGCTCGGCCGCCTGCTCGGCGCTGGCGAAGCGCGGCGGCGGCGCGAGGTCGAGGCGCCCCGGGTCGGGGCCGACGAGGTTCTCGGCCAGGGCGGCCTGGGGATTGGCGAGCTTGAGGAAGCCGCCGAGCGGGATGGACTCGAAGTCGGCCGGATCGCGGCTGGCGATGGCGCGCAGCAGCAGCCGGTAGGCCGCCGGGTCCACCGCGCCCAGCGCATCGTGGGGCAGCCCCTTCGAGTAGCAGGCGATCCACCCCGGCAGCGCCGTCTCGTCGCCGTTGGTGGCGTGGACCGGCGGCGGCAGCTCGTCCTGGAGGCGGGCCGCCCTGGCGCGCGCCGACTCTGCGGCGCCGGCCCCAGCGCCGGCTCTTTCCATGGCGCCGGCCCTGTCTCCAGGGCCGGTCCTCGCGTGCACCCCGTCTCCCGCGTCGGCCCTCGCACCCGCCCGGTCTCCCGCGGCGCCGCTGCCGCCGCCCGCGACGAGCGCCCCGGCTCTGGCCGCCCGCGCCAGCGCCATGCCGGCGACCGCGGCGCCGCCTTCGAG
>JASLEW010000100.1 GCA_030150965.1 Thermoanaerobaculia bacterium
CCGCCAACCCCGCCGGCACCGCGTCCGGGGCCGGCTCGACGAAGGCCTGAAGCCCGGAGGCGGGGCCGCGCCGCCCGCCGCCGGCCGTAGGACCACAAACTCGCGGCCGCACCCCGGCGCTCCGCCGCCCGGCCGCCTGAAGGAGAGATGAGAATGAGCACCAAGACCGCAGGCACCGAGAGCCCCCGCGACCGCAAGCTCCAGGACGACGTCAAAGACACCGCCCACCGCATCTGGCTGGCCGGGCTCGGCGCCCTGGCGGCGGCCGAGGAGGAGGGATCGAAGCTGTTCAGCCGGCTGGTCGATCGCGGCCGTGACGTGGAATCGCGCGGCAAGGTCGAGGTGGACAAGGTGGTGGACAAGGCGAAGAGCGGGTACGAGAAGGCCAGGACCAAGGCCGGCGGCACCTGGGAGGACCTGGGCGGGCGGGTGGACGAGGTGCTCACCGCGGCGCTGCACCGCCTGGGTGTCCCGACGCGCGAGGAGATCCGCAACCTCACCCAGCGCGTCGAGGAGCTGAGCGGCAAGGTCGAGCTGCTGCGCCCGCGGGTCACCCCGGCGGCCAACGGCAGCGCCACCGGCACCGGCGCCACGGCGGCGAGCGCCCGGTCGGCGAAGGGCAGCGCCAAGGTGGTCTAGCCGCTGGCTCCGGGCCGCCGGGCCGGCGAACCGTCCGGCCCGGCGGCCCGCGGCCCGTGGAAGGTGAGCCAGGCGCGAAAGGAGCATGGGTGACCGACGACGACAGGCGTGAGCAGGGCCCGGGGACGCCGCCCGCCGGCCGGCCCCCGGCGCCCGGCTCCGGCGTGGCGCTGGCCCTGGCGGGCGGCGGCCCGGAGGGCGCCATCTACGAGATCGGCGCCCTCCGCGCCCTGGACGAGGCCTGCTCCGGGCTCGACCTCAACCATCTCTTCCTCTACGTCGGGGTGAGCGCCGGCGCGTTCATCGCCGCCTGCCTGGCCAACGACCTCACCACCGCGCAGATGTGCCGCGCCATCGTCTCCACCGAGCCGGGCGAGCATCCCTTCGTGCCGGAGACGTTCCTCACCCCGGCGCTCAGCCAGGTGGCGCGCGGCGCGCGCAGCGTCCCGCGCCTGCTCGGCGAGGCCGTGCTCGACCATCTCCGCCACCGCCAGGACCTCACCCTCCTCGAATCGCTCACCCGGCTCAGCCGGGCGCTGCCGGTGGCGGTCTTCGACAACGAGCCGATCCGCACCTACCTGGAGCGGATCTACAGCATCAAGTCGCGCACCGACGACTTCCGCCGCCTCGGCAAGCGCCTGGTGATCGTGGCGGTGGACCTCGACTCCGGCCAGGCGGTGCGCTTCGGCGAGCCGGGAATGGATCACGTCCCCATCTCGCGCGCGGTGCAGGCCAGCACCGCGCTGCCCGGCCTCTATCCGCCGGTCGAGGTGGAGGGCCGGCACCTGGTCGACGGCATCCTGCTCAAGACGCTGCACGCTTCGGTGGCCCTCGATGCCGGCGCCGGGCTGGTGCTCTGCATCAATCCGATCGTCCCGGTGGACACCGCGCACGCGGTCGAGAGGGGGGTGATGGAGGGGGGCAACCTGGTGGACCGCGGCCTGCCCACCGTGCTGTCGCAGAGCCTGCGCACCATCGTCCATTCGCGCCTGGAGGTCGGCATGGCGGCCTACGGCACGAGGTACGGCGGCGCCGACGTGCTGCTGCTGGAGCCGGAGCGCGACGACTACCTGATGTTCTTCACCAACATCTTCGGCTTCTCCGAGCGGCGCGCGGTGTGCGAGCACGCCTACCTCTCGACCCGCCGCCACCTGCTGGCCCGGCACGACGAGCTGGCTCCGGTCTTCGCCCGCCACGGCATCGTCCTGCGCCGCGACGTGCTGGAGGAGGAGCGCCGCCTGTGGGACCAGGTGGGGCTGCCGTCCCGGCCGCCGGCGCGGCAGGCCGCCTCCCGCACCGCTCGTGCCGCCCTTCCCGCCGCCGCCCCGGCTCCACGCCCTGCCGCCGCGGCGCCCGCCTCCGCCCCGCCGGTGGTGCTGCGCCTCGACGCCGCGCTGCGGCGCCTGGAGCAGCTGGTCGAGCAGCAGGCCCCATCCGCGCCCCAGGGCTAGTGCGGTGCGCTAGCGGCGGCGCGGTCGCGCAGCCGCCGTGGACCGCCGCCGCGCCGTCCCGGCGCTCGTGATGCGCCTGCCGGCGGCCTTCGGGTAGACTCTCCCCGCCATGCGCCTGGGCGACCTGGAGATCACGCTGCTCGACGACGGCGGCTTCCGCCTCGACGGCGGCGCCATGTTCGGCGTGGTGCCGCGCACCCTGTGGGAGAAGGCCAAGCCCCCCGACGAGCGCAACCGCATCCGCATGGCGACCAACTGCCTGCTGGTCGCGCGCGGCGGCGACCTGCTGCTGGTCGACACCGGTATCGGCGACAAGAACGACGCGCGCTTCCGCGACCAGTTCGGCATGGACCCGGCGGCGGTGCGGCTGCCGGAGCGCATCCGGCAGGCCGGCTACACGCCGGAGCAGGTCACCCACGTGCTGCTGACCCACCTCCACTTCGACCACTGCGGCTGGAGCACGCGGCGGGCCGGCGGCGGGGCGGGGGAGCCGGAGGGGCTGGTCCCCACCTTCCCCAACGCCGCCTACTGGCTCGAGCGCGGCGAGGTGGAGCACGCGCGGCACCCCAACGAGCGGGACCGCGCGAGCTACAACCCGGAGAACTGGGAGCCGCTGTTCGCCGCCGGCGTGGTGCGCCTGTTCGACGGCGCGGCCGGCGCGGAGCCGCTGCCGGGGGTGCGCGCGCTGAGCGTGCCCGGCCACAACGAGAATATGTGCATCGTGCTGCTCGACGGCGGCGAGCCGGCGGAGCGCGTCGTCTTCTTCGCCGACCTGGTGCCGACGGTGGCGCACGTCGCCTATCCGTGGATCATGAGCTACGACCTCTTTCCGGTGACCACCCTGGCCAACAAGAAGCTGTGGCTGCCGCGGGCGGCGGCCGGCGGCTGGCTGGCGGTCTTCCAGCACGAGGCCGAGGCGCCGGTGGGGCGGATCGTGGAGGAGA
>JASLEW010000199.1 GCA_030150965.1 Thermoanaerobaculia bacterium
CGCCGCGCGCGACGGCCGCCCAGGCGAGCAGGGCGGCCAGGCCGGCCGGGCCGAGCAGGGCGGCGCGGTGCCGCGGCCGGCGGCCGGCGCTCAGTAGGCGTCCCGCCCCGGCGTCCACTCGATCTCCAGGATTCCCTCCTCGCCGGTGGCGAAGAAGGTGAAGCGTCCATAGGGAGACGAGGCGACCTGCTCGTGCTTGACGAGGGCGATCGTGCTGGCGTAGGCCCGCGAGTGCTGGGTGCGCAGCGAGGCCAGGATCTCCCCGGTGCGGCCGTCGGTCAACGCCCAGCTGATGTCCTGCTGCTCGGCGCTGCGCGAGAGCAGCGGCGGATACGACAGGGCGCAGTAGCCGCCCCGCGGATCGGAGTTGGCGATCACCAGGAACCGCCCCCGCTCCTCGCCGACGCCGGCGATGCCGCCCATGGCCTTGATCGTGCGGGCGCGCTCGACGATGGCGCCGCTCTCGGGGTCGATCGTGATGTACTCGCCCACGTCGTCGGCGTGCATCATGAGCCTGCCTTCCGGCGTGGCGGTGACGCCGCCGAACTCGATGAACGGGAACGAGTGGGCCTCGTTGACCAGCTTGAGGTCGTTGATGGTCGGCAGCGGCACCACCTTGAGGATCTGGCCGAACCGCGCCGGGTCCCTGACCTCGACCTTGTAGAGCTTCGACTGGTGGAAGATCCCCTGGTAGAGGTAGCCGCCGATGACCACCGGCTGGCCGAAATCCCCCTTGAACGGCATCACCGCCTGGGCCAGCACCCTGCCGTCGTGCGGATCCACCTTGTAGAGCGTGCTCGGACCGTGGGTGTTGGTCGGCGGCCCGAGCGACACCAGGTACAGGGCCCCCGCCTCGCGGTCGTAGGCGAGGTTGCCGAGGAAGCCCGCGGGCGGCGCGAAGGTGCGGACGACACGGAAATCGTTGACCGTCGCCGGTGTGGGATAACGCCCCTCCCACTCCCGGTGCTGCTGGTGACCCGGCTGACCGGGGCGCGGGTTGTCGGAGGCCTGGGCCCCGGCGTCCGGCGGGTGGTCCACCGCGGTGGCGGGCTGCTGCGCCAGCCCGCGGGCTGCCAGGCATCCGGCCAGCACCAGCAGGGCCGGGATGAGCCGCGCCTTGGATCGTCCATCTTTCATATCCGCCTCCTTGTCGGGTCGCCTAGGGCTCCCGGTCGTTTGCCTGCGCCTGGCCCTCCCGGCCCCGGTCCCCTTCACCGGGCCCCGGGGTCCATTCGAGAGTCAGCAGCCCGCCGCCGCCGAGGGCGAGCAGGGTGAACCTGCCGAAGGGCGCGCCGGGCGCCTCCTCGCGGCGGACGAAAGCGGTGCTGGCGGCGTAAGCGGGTGAATCGGCCACCTCGGCCGAGGACAGCACCTCGCCGGTCCCGGCATCGAGCAGCAGCCAGCGCAGCCGCTTGGGCTCCGGGCGCGCGGCGAAGGCCCCCCAGCGCGAGCGCTTGGTGGCCACCGGCTGGCGCGCCGGCCGCAGCTCGAACCGCATCACCTTGTCGACGACCGCCACGTTCTCCGCGTCGCGGTTGGCGATCAGCAGCGGCCGGCCGCCCGCGCCGGGAGCGGCGGTGACGCCGCCCAGGCCCTGCACGGTCGGCACCCGGCGCAGCACCGCGCCGCTCGCGCGGTCGAGCGCGATCAGCTCGCCGGCCTGGCTGGCCTGGATCAGCAGGCTCCCATCCGGCGCCGGCGCGAGGCCCGCGAACTCGAGGAAGGGATAGCGGGCGTGCCCATCCCCGCCGAGACCGAGCGCCGCCAGCTCGGGCACCGCCACCACGCCGGCGATGCGGCCGAAGGAATCCTTCGCGGTCGAGATCTCGTAGATCCGCGATTCCCAGTAGACGCCGACGTACAGCCGCCCGGCGACCACCGCCGGCGCGGCGAAGGAACCCTGCAGGGGCAGCTCGGTCCGGGCGAGCACGGCGCCGGTCGCGGGATCGAGCTCGTAGAGCCGGCTCGGCCCCGTGGTGCTGGCGGGAGGGCCGAAGGAGAGCAGCCAGAGGCGGCCGCTTGCCGGGTCGTAGGCGAGGTGGCCGACGAAGCCCGCCGGCAGCGGCAGGCTGCGCACCACGCGCGGCGGCGCCGCGGGCGCGGGCGCCGCCGCCAGCAGGACGGTGATGAGAATGGCCGCCACGAAGACTCGCCAGCAGGTCAAGAGATCGCCTCGCCAGGAAAGGGAGGAACGCCTGGAGAGGCGCTTCCCGGCTTCATCTAAGCCGCGGGCCGGCGCCGGTGTCTTATCCGGGATTGCGCAGCTGGCGCGGCCGGGATGGAGCGGCGGGCGAGCAAGGCGGGAGAAGTCTCGGCGCCGGCGGCGGCTCTAGCCTCGCTCCCTGCTTCAACCCGGCCGGCGCCGGCCGGGCTGGCTGCCGCCACCTCGCCGCCTGGAGGAGCCCCATGCCGCGATGCCGCTCGTTTGCCACCGTGTTCCTCCTCTGCGGCCTCGGCGCCGCGACGGCCGCCAGGGCGGCGGATCCCTGCCCTCCGGCCCCCGCTCCGCTGGCGGTGCCGGATCCCGAACGCAACCTCGCCACGGTCGAGGAGATCTCCAACGCGGTCAAGGACGTCACCATGGGCGGCGTCTGCAAGGCCCTGACCGCCTTCGATTTCGAGCGTGTGCGCGGAGCGTTCGCCGCGGACGCGCGCATCGAGCGGCTCTTCCCGCGCAGCGAGACGCCGATCGTCCAGGGCCGCGAGACCTCGGGCACCTTGGTGCGCAGCGCCCGGCCCGGCTGCTTCGGCGACAGCGCCGACTTCGTCGCCGACCTGCGGCGGCTGACCGCCGGCTGGACGCGCGTCGAGCGCTGCTTCTTCAAACCTTTCCACGTCTTCGCCACGCGCGAGGAGCCGCGCCGGGCGCGGGTGGACCTCCACCTCTGGCTCGGCGGCTCCGGGCCCGGCGCGGCGCGCACGGCCGAGAAGGGAGAGGTCGCGGCCGAGCTCGTCCAGGACGCGGCCGGCGCCTGGCGCATCTCTCGCCTCGCCTTCGGCGAGCGCGAGCGCTTCCACGCCGAACGTCCGGCCTTCAGCGACTGGACCGAACGGGCGGGGCTCCCCACCGATTGGCCCGACGTCGGCTACGACACCAGCGACCTCGCCTACGGCCAGATCCTCTACGGCGGCATCGCGGTGGGCGACTTCAACAATGACGGCTGGCCGGATCTCTACGTCTCGCGCGCCGGCCAGAGCCTGCTGCTCCAGAATGACGGCCACGGCGGCTTCATCGACGTCACCGAGCGCGCCGGCCTGGGCGGCTCCGGCAACGGCCAGGCCGCCCTGTTCGTCGACCTCGACAACGACGGCAACCTCGACCTCGTCGTCGTCAACGCCTGGTACACCCTGGTCAAGGGCGAGCAATCCAAGCGCGGCACGCTCATCTACCGCAACAACGGCGACGGCACCTTCACCCGCATGGCCGAGCTCGGTCCGCTGGGGCCGGCGAGCGGGGTGACCGCCGCCGATTTCGACGGCGACGGCCGGCTCGACCTCTACGTCACGTACTACCAGGACCCCAACCTGCACCCGTACCATCACTCGGTCGAGGCCAGCGACGGTTTCGGCAATCACCTGTACCGCAACCTCGGCAACTTCCGCTTCGAGGACGTCACCGCCAAGGCCGGGGTCGGCGGCCACGGCTGGTCCTATGCCTCGGCCTGGGCCGATTACGACCAGGACGGCCACATCGACCTCTTCGTCGCCAACGACTTCGGCGACGACTACCTGTTCCGCAACCGCGGCGACGGCACCTTCGAGGAGGTCGCCGCGAAGATGGGCGTGGCCGACCCGGCCAACGGCATGAGCGCCGACTGGGGGGACTACGACAACGACGGCCGCCTCGATCTCTACGTCGCCAACATGTACTCGAAGACCGGCAACGAGTTCGTGCCGCTGTTCCCGGAGCTCGATCCGGCGGTGCGGCAGAAGCTGCTGTGGAGCGCGCACGGCAACTCGCTCTATCACGCCAGGGCCGGCGGCGGCTTCGAGGAGGTCTCGCAGCAGGCGGGCGTCAACCTGGGCGGCTGGGCTTGGAGCTCGAATTTCTTCGATTACGACAACGACGGCTGGCTCGACCTGCACGTCGCCAACGGCTTTTGGGCCGGCCAGGTCGCCGACGATGCCTGACCGCTTTACTGGCGCCAGGTCCTGGCGCTGACCCCCAAGGAGAGCGGCAAGTCCTTCACCCACGACCAGGCGGTGCAGCGGCTGCTCGCGCGGCTCGACGCCAGCGACCTCCAGCTGCTGACCAGCGACGGGCTGCTCAAGCGCTACAGCTTCAACGCCCGCGAGCGCCATTGCCTGTTCGTCAACGGCGGCGCCGGCCGCTTCATCGAGGCCGGTTATCCGCTCGGCGTCGACGTCGACCTGGAGGGGCGCGGCGTGGCGGTGGCCGACCTCGACCAGGACGGCGCCCTCGACCTCGTGGTGCGCAGCGTGGCGCGCAAGAAGCTGATCTATTTCCACAACGAAGCGAGGTCCGGCAATCACTTCGCGCGCGTCGACCTGGTGGGCACGCGGAGCAACCGCGACGCCGTCGGCGCGGTGGTGCGGATCGCCGCCGGGGGCCTGCGGCAGATGCGCCTGCGCTCGGCCGGCAACGGCTTCCAGGCGCAGTCGGAAGGGACCCTTCATTTCGGCCTCGCCCAGGCGACCCGGATCGACGAGCTCACCGTGCAGTGGCCGTCCGGGCTGACCGAGAAGTTCTCCGACCTTCCGGCCGACCGCCTGCTGCGCATCGTCGAAGGTGAGGGCCGGGTGACGGCGGCGCGCCTGGCCGGGCGGACGGCGGAGGAGGGCCCGCCGGCCACCGGCGGAGCGGCCGGAGCGGCAGGTGCGCCTGGCGCCGGCGCTTTTCGCGCCTGGGGGCTGGACGGCGCCGAGTGGCGCCCGCGGCCGGGCCGGCCGCTCCTGGTGAGCCTCTGGGCCTCCTGGTGCATCCCCTGCCAGGCCGAGGTCCCGGTGCTCGAGGAGATTCACCAACAGCTCGGCGGAGTGGAGGTCGTGGCGATCTCCTTCGAGCCCGACGCCGCCGCCGCCCGCGGGTTCGTGGGCCGCAACCGGCCGCGCTACCCGGTGGCGCTGTCGAGCGCCGCGGCCATCGCGCCCCTGCTGGAGCGGGCCTTCGGCGACGGCGCCGTCCCGCTGCCAGCGTCGGTGCTGCTCGACGGCAAGGGGGCGATCGCCAAGATCTTCACCGGCGGCCTGTCGACCGCCGCGGTCGCCGAGGCGGTGCGGGCCATGGCCGCTCCATGACCTCCGCGGTTCCCGGGACGGCGGAGCAAGCCGGCCCCGGGCTCAGGCTCCTTCCCTGGGCTGTCGCCGGCTGCGCCGCCATTGCCGGCGGGCTGCTGTGGGACATCTCGTGGCACGCTTCGATCGGCCGCGACACGTTCTGGACCCCCGCCCACATCGCCATCTATCTCGGTGCGTTGCTGGCGGGGCTAGCCGGCGCCTGGCAGATCCTGCGCGCCACGTTCGGCCCGCCCGCCGCGCGGGCGGGGTCCGTGGCGCTGTGGGGGATGAGCGCGCCGCTCGGGGCGTGGGTCCAGGTCTGGGGCTCCGCCGCCATGCTGACCGCGGCGGGTTTCGACGCCTGGTGGCACAGCGCTTACGGCCTGGACCTCGGCATCCTCACGCCGGCCCACACCGCCCTGGCGATCGGCATGGTCGCCGTCTGCGCCGGGGTCCTGCTCTCGGTGGCGACCCTGCTGAACCGGGAGGCCGGCCGCGGCCGGTGGCAGCTGGAGCTCGCCTTCGTCGTCCAGGCCGGCCTGCTCACCTTTCTGCTCGCCACCCTGCTGATCGAGGTCAGCTACCCGAACCGGCAGCGGGGCGCCGCCTTTCTCCAGCTCTCCGCCGCCGTGTACCCGGCCGTGCTGGCGGCGACGGCGCGCGCCGCGGGCTCACGCTGGGCCGCCACCCGCGCCGCGGCGGTCTACACCGTCCTGGCTCTCGCGATGCTCTGGATCCTGCCGCTGTTTCCGGCCCAGCCGCGGCTCGCCCCCATTTTCAATCCCGTCGATCACATGTGGCCCGGGCTCTTCCCCCTGCTGTTGGTGGCGCCGGCGGTGGCCGTGGACCGGCTCGCCGGGCTCCGGCCGCGGCTGGCGGCGCCCCTGGTGGGAGGCGCCTTCCTCGCCATCCTGCTCGCGGTCCAGTGGCCGCTGAGCGGCTTCCTGCTGAGCCCGGCGGCGCGCAACGGCTTCTTCGCCGGCGACCGCTGGTACTTCGGAGTGACCTCCGGGCAGGAGGGGATCTTCCCCAGGCTCGGCGCCTGGCGCCACACGTTCTGGGACCCGCCGCTGACGCCGGGAGCGCTCGGGCTGGCATTGCTCCTTGCCGTGCTCTCCTCGGCGGCCGGCCTGGCCTGGGGGGGCTTCATGGGCAGGCTGCGGCGGTGAGGCGGGCGCTCCGGCGGCTCGTCCTCGCGGCCGCCGCCCTGCTCTCGATGGGCCACGTCGGCAGTCCGGATGTCTTCTTTGCCGGGAGGGCAGGACCCTACCCCGTCCGCGTCGTCGTCCGGCCGCCGGAGACCATTCCCGGGGCCGCCGAGGTCTCGGTGCGCCTCGAGAGCGCGGCGGCGGCGCGGGTCTCGGTGCGGCCGGCGCGCTGGGACGCCGGCCGCGAGGGGGCCCCGCCGCCCGAGGCGGCCGCCGCGGTCCGCGGCGTTCCCGGCCTCTACAGCGCCCGGGTCTGGTTGTTGACGCCGAGCTCCTACGTCTTGAAGGTCGAGATCGCCGGAGCGGCCGGCCGCGGAGCGGCCCTGGTCCCGGTCGCCGCGGCCCCCACTCGCCGGCTCGGCATGCCACGGCTCGCCGGCGCCCTGCTGCTCGCGCTCCTCGGCCTGCTGGTCGCCGCCGGAGCCGGGCTCGCGGGAGCCGCGCTGCGCGAGGGGACGCTGGCGCCGGGCGAGTCCCCCTCCCGGGACCGCCGCCGCCGCTCCCGCGCCGCGGCCGGCGCCGCGGCTCTCCTCGCGGGGATCGCCCTGCTGGCCGGCCGGCACTGGTGGGAGCGGGTCGACGCCGAGCAGAGGGGGCGCCTCTACCGCCCCTACGAGCTGGGCGCCCGGGTCGCCGCTGCCGGCCCGTGGCGCCTGCTCACCCTCAGCCTCTCCGATCCCCGGTGGGTCCGGCAGGGAGGGCGCCCGCTGGCCCTCGAGCACGGCAAGCTGATGCACCTCTTCCTGCTGCGCGAGCCGGGCTACGACGCCTTCGCCCACCTCCACCCGGTCCCGGTCGACGAGCGCACGTTCGAGACCGCGCTCCCCGGCCTTCCCGCCGGGCCCTACCGGCTCTACGCCGATGTCACCGACGAGACCGGCTTCGTCCACACCCTGATCGGACGCGCCGA
>JASLEW010000200.1 GCA_030150965.1 Thermoanaerobaculia bacterium
GCCTTGCGGCTGATGCCGAGCAGGGCGGCGGCGCGGGCCTGGTGGCCGCGGCACCAGGCCAGCGCGGCGCGGATCTGCTCCCTCTCCACCTCCAGCAGCGGCCGCGGGGGCTCCGGCGCCGCTGCCCGGTGCCGCCGGCGCCGCCGGCGCCGCCGGCCGCGGTTCCGGGCCGGAGCCCCCGCGGCCGCTGCTGGAGGTGGAGAGGGAGCAGATCCGCGCCGCGCTGGCCTGGTGCCGCGGCCACCAGGCCCGCGCCGCCGCCCTGCTCGGCATCAGCCGCAAGGCGCTGTGGGAGAAGCGCCGCCGCCACGGCATCCCGTGAAGCGCGCGGCGCGGCCGGTCGGCGCCGCCGTCCGGACCTTGTTGCCAAGAGGGGAGCGCCTACCCCCGCAGCATCTCGCCGCCGGGGTCGGTGAGCGAGTCGAGCAGGTCGTCGGGCAGGCTGAGGCCGGGATAGACCTTGCGGCAGCGTTCGCTCAGCTTGCGCAGCTCCATCTCGGGCAGCCGGCCGAACGCCTCGACCATGGCGGGATCGAGCTGCTGCCCCGCCACCCGCTGCAGCTCGGCGACCGCCGCGGCGTGCCCGCGGGCGCGGCGGTAGGGGCGGTCGGAGGTCATCGCGTCGTAGGAGTCCACCACCGCGAAGATGCGGGCGGCCAGGGGGATCTGCTCGCCGGCCAGGCCGCGCGGATAGCCCTGCCCGTCCCACTGCTCGTGGTGGCTGTAGACGATCTCGATCGCCGCCGCCTGGAGGAAGCTCACCTCGGCCAGCATGTCGAAGCCCCAGGTCGGGTGCTGCTTCATGATGTGCCACTCCTCGGCGGTGAGCGGCCCCTGTTTGCGCAGCACGCTGTCGGGCACGGCCATCTTGCCGACGTCGTGCAGCAGCGCCCCCCACTCGATGGCCTTCAGCTGGTCGGGGGCCAGGCCGAGATGGCGCGCCAGCGCCTGGGCGTAGAGCGCGACGCGGAACGAGTGGCCGGTGGTCTCGTGGTCGCGGGCGTCGGCGGCGGTCACCACCGCGCCCACCGCCTCGACGTAGGAGCGCTCGCGGGCGCGCCGGGACTCCTCGAGCGAGACCAGCAGCGTGCGGAAGGTCTGCTCGATCCGCCGCACCGCGCGGTTGCCGCCGGCGCTCGGGAAGCTGCTTTCGAGGTGACCGGTCGCGGCCATCGCCGCCATCGTCTCGGCCAGCCGCGACAGGCGCGCCGAGATGCGCCCGACCGCCATCCAGGTGGCGGCCGCCGCCAGCAGGACGGCCCCCGCGCCGGCCAGCAGCGCCTCTTCCCAGCGCGCGCCGGAGCGGCCCGGGAGCAGGCCCAGGACGAGCAGCAGGAGCGCCAGGGTCAAACCCGCTCCACCGAGCAGGTCCTTCGTCGTTATCGGCAACGTCCCATCTCCCCGGAACCGATCAAACCATTACATTCATTTGAATATTCGATCATGCAACCTGCTTGCGCCTTCGGCTGATCGCAGATCGTCAACTACAACGGTGCGCCGAATCTCTCAATGCGTGTCAGCTGAGGCGTACTGTCGCTCACCTCGCCGCCAACGTCAATGATCAGAGCGCCGACGCCAGTTCGCGCAAGTTCGCGATCGCGTGATCGCACTCCGCCTCCGTGTTGTAGAAATGCGGCGACAGGCGGATGCCCGCCCGCGGCCGGAAGTCGCACAGGATGTCGCGCTCGATCAGCTGCCGGCAGAGGCGCTCCGCCTGCTCGTGCCACACCGAGACGGTGCCGCCGCGCCGCGCCGGATCGCGCGGCGTGCGCACCTCGAAGCCGGCTGCCTCGGCGGCGGCGATCAGGTGCGAGGTGAGCTGCAGCGACCGCTCGCGGATGCGCTTGGTGCCGACCCCGGCGACGATGCGGTAGCCGCTGCGGCAGGAGAAGAGCGCCGGGACGTTGGGGGTGCCGTTGAGGAAGCGCCAGGGCGGGGCGGCGTAGCGCACCGCGCCGGGGCGGAAGGCGAAGGGCTCCTCGTCCGCCTGCCAGCCGGTCAGCGCCGGCTCCAGCCGGCCGGCGAGCGCCGGGCTCACCCACAGGAAGCCGGCGCCGGGGCCGCCGCACAGCCATTTGACCGAGCCGCCGGTCGCGGCGTCGACGCCCCAGGCCGCCAGCTCCACCGGCACCGCGCCGGCCGATTGATAGACGTCGAGCAGCAGCACCGCTCCCACCTCGCGGCAGCGCCGCGCGATGGCCGCCGCGTCCTGCACGAAGGCGCTGCGGAACAGGGTGTGCGAGATCGGCACCAGGCGCGTGCGCTCGTCGATGGCGGCGAGCAGCCGCTCGGTCGGCACGCCGATGCCGTCGTCGGAGGGGACGACGACGATCTCCGCCCCCTTCCTCCGCTCGCCCTCGGCCAGGTACATGACGTTGGGGAAGTTGAGCTCGGTGTAGACGATGCGGTTGCGCTCCGGCGGATAATCGAAGCAGGAGAAGAACACCGCCGCGGCCACCGACACGTTCTGATGCATCGCGATCTCGCCCTTGCCGACGCCGAGCAGCGGCGCCAGCAGATCGCCGGTCTCGGCCGACATCTCCCACCACCCCTCGTGCCAGGCGCGCACGCCGCGCTCGCGCCACTCGCGGGCGAAGGCGGCCAGCTCGTCCTCGACGCCGCGCGGCATGGCCCCCAGCGAGTTGTTGATCAGATAGGTGGTGCGATCGAGGATCGGAAACTCCCGCCGCAGCTCCAGCAGGTCGCTCATCGCTCACCTGCCCTGCCAGCGGGCCGGCCGCTTTTCGAGGAACGCCTGGACCCCCTCCTCCTTGTCGGCCGAGGAGAAGCACAGGCAGAAGAGGTCGCGCTCATAGAGGATGCCCTCCTCGATCGGCAGGCGCTCGGCGGCGCGCAGCGCCTCCTTGGAGACGCGCAGCGCCAGCGGGCTCATGGCCGCGATCTTCGCCGCCAGCTCCAGGGTGCGGGCGCGCAGCTCGTCGTGCGGCACCACCATCTCGACCAGGCCGATCTCGCGCGCCTCGGCGGCGCCGATCATGTCGCCGCTCAGCACCAGGCGCATGGCGTGGCCGAGCCCGACCAGCCGCGACAGCCGCTGCGTGCCGCCGCCGCCCGGGATCAGCCCGAGCTTGATCTCGGGCTGGCCGAAGCGCGCCTTCTCCGAGGCGATGCGCAGGTCGCACGACATCGCCAGCTCGCAGCCGCCGCCCAGGCAGAAGCCGTTGATCATGGCGACGACCGGCTTGGGGAACGCCGCCATGACGTCGAAGATGCGCGGGCTGCGCATGGCATGGCGCTGATCGAACGGCGTGCGGCCGGCGAACTCGCCGATGTCGGCGCCGGCGATGAACGACTTCTCGCCGGCACCGGTCAGCACCACCACCCCCACCCCCTCGTCGTGCTCCACCTCGGCGAGCGCCGCCAGCATCTCGGTGCGCACCTGCTCGTTGAGCGCGTTGAGCTTGTCGGGGCGGTTGACGGTGAGGATGGCAACGCGCCCCTCCCTCTCCTGCAAGATCGTCTCGGCCATCACGGGATCTCCTTCCGTTGGTCACCGCGGAAGCGTCAGCGGTTCTCCCACTGTGGGCGCCGCTTGGCGAGGAAGGCGGCGATCCCCTCGCGCATGTCGGCGAGCTTCGTCAGCTCGCCGAGGTAGAGGCCCTCGGTCGCCGCCAGCGCCTGGTCCGCCGGCAGGTCGCGGCCGGCCGCCACCGCCCGCTTGATGAGCCGCAGCACCGGCGCGCTCTTGGCGGCGAGCTCGGCGGCGACCTGACGGCACCCCTCGTCCAGGCCGCCCGCCGGCAGCAGGCGCTGCACCAGGCCGAGGCGCTCGGCGCGCTCGGCGCCGAACGGCTGGCCGAAGGCGAGGAGCTCCAGCGTCCCGGCGGCGCCCAGGCGGGACGGGTAGAGCGCCGCCGCCGCCGGCGGGAAGCAGCCGAGGTCCACCTCCGGCTGGCCGAAGCGCGAGCCGGCGGTGGCGATCACCAGGTCGCAGGCCATGGCGATCTCCATGCCGCCGCCCAGGCAGTGCCCGTCCACCGCCGCCACCGAGATCGCCGGCAGGCGGCGCAGGGCGCGCACCGCGCCGTGGATGGCGGCGAGCATCGCCGGCACCCTCTCCGGCAGGTGGTCCTGCACCGCGGTGCCGGCCGAGAAGGCGCGTCCGCCGGCGCCGCGCACGATCACCAGGGCCAGCTCCGCGTCGCGCTCGCAGGCGGCGACGGCGGCGCCCAGCTCTTCGAGCGCGGCGACGTCGAGGATGTTGAGCGGCGGCCGGTTGAGCGTCAGCGTGGCCGCGCGCCCCTGGCGCGTGACCAGGACCGCTGCCGCGTCCGCCGGGGCGGGGGTCATGGCGGCGGGGCCGCGGTGGCCGCGCGGCCGGCGGCGCGCC